>JAISQS010000289.1 GCA_031274045.1 Planctomycetaceae bacterium
ATTAAGGGAGGGGAAATTGGTTACCTGTTGCGAATCGATTAAGACTCAATATTGGTCGTACAAATTTTCAATGTAAATTTATAAAAGAGGAAATTTCAAGTGTAAAAAGTATATATTACAAGACAGTTTCCTCTGGAAAATTTTAAGAATGTTTTCAAACAAATTGAAGAAGAAAGGTGATTAACATGATTTTACTGAGTCTTTTTGTAGTCGTATCCTTGTTCCTGTTGAGTACGTCGTTGGGTGTCGTTCCCTTTCAGTATCTCGGGGCTTATTTGGATATTCCGTCGTTTCTGTTTGTATTGCTCGGCGTGCTGCTCCATGTTTTTCTTTGGGGCAAGCCGTATTTTGTTACCGGAATGAAAGCGGTTGCCAACCGTCCCCAAAACAGTCATCCAAAAATCGCCGCCTATTTTCAGCAACTAGCTATTTGGACACTCGGTGTCGGTGTTGTTGGCATGATTTTGTCAACGATATTAGGAATCTTTTTAATGCATGACCCGGATAAAATCGGAATCGCCTTTGGTTTCAGTTTGCTTTCCTTTTTTTATGCCGGTTGGCTTGCTGTTATGGTTTTTCAACCAATTTCCGTTCGATTTTCCGGCGATTCGGAACTCGCGCCGGAAACTTCAACACGACGTTGGTTCACGATTCTCCGGTTTCCGATTTTCGCAACACTTTTCGTTCTGGTTGCGTTTTTTCTGACACGTGCCGTTATGGCATTGGGAATTATAACAATGACAACAAATGACATGTCAACATTGGTTTTATCGAGAGACTTGCCTCTGTTAGGCGAGTTGACTTTTTTTTCGATCAATCCCGCAAATATGAGGGAAAATTTCATTGATTATCTGAGGAATCCGGTCATCTTTTGGGACACTCCGAGTTTGCTATTTGTTTTCGGTAGTATTGGTGCGTTCCGATTGGCGGCGGGTAAATTGCGGAACCGATTCGATTGGATTCCGGTTTGTATTCTTTTTGGTGTACTCTGGTCGATTGGCGGATTGGTTATAATATTTCGTGGTTTTAATCCTGAAATTTATGTTTTGGGTTGTTTTGTCGCGTTGCTTTCGGTGTTTTATGGTTTGATTGCCGCTCTTGTTATTACGGTGGACAAACCGTGGTTTTGTATGAAATGCTCGCTGGTTTGGGGTTTTGTCAATCTAATCTGCGCGTTGATGAATCTGAACCCCGATGATCACTGGATGAAATACGCGGTTCTTTTTGTCCCGATTATTTACGGTGGTCTTGCGGAATTGTGGTATCGTTTTATTTTCCGCAGGCAATCGTATCACAATTCGTTACCGATCACAGAGCTACCGGCATAGAATAGAGAATCCATTTAGAAATACAAATCGCGTTATACTTTCATGGGAAAAATCCTCTTTTTTTAGCACGCAGATGACGCAGATTTTTAGGATATTCACAGATTTGACGTAATTTTTTGATTGCAGATCGTGGATTGCAGATTTGAAATGAATCTGCAATCTCCAATCAACAATCTGCAATTATCCCAAATCTGCGTCATCAGTGTGCCGACAAAAAAGCCTAAAAGAGTCTTAACGATTTATTCGAATGTGAATTCGTCGTTTTTGAAATCTATTTTTATTTCTATTTTGTTGTCGTTATTTTTTTTGAGTAGTTTTACGGCTAGTGGGTTTTGGATTTGTTGTTGTATGATTCTTTTTAGTGGTCTTGCGCCGAAGATTGGGTCGTAGCCTCGTTTGACGATTTCGTTTTCTGCTGATTTTGAGACGTTTATTGATATTCCTTGTTTATTGAGTTGTTGTTCGAGTCGTTTTAATTGCAGGTTCACAATTTTTGCAATCTGCTCAAATTTTAACGGATGGAAGATTATCGTTTCATCAATCCGATTCAAAAACTCCGGCAAAAAATGTTTATTCAACAACTCCTTTACAGCTTCTTCCATTTCGGATTCGGTTCCGTTTTCTTTTGCGATTTCTTGTATGATTTGGCTTCCGATATTTGATGTCATTACGATGATTGTGTTTTTGAAATCTACTGTGTGACCTTGATTATCTGATAGTCGTCCGTCGTCTAGTACTTGCAAAAGTAGGTTGAAAACGTCGCGATGTGCTTTCTCCATTTCGTCAAACAAGATCACGCTGTACGGTCGCCGTCTGATTGCCTCTGTCAACATTCCCCCCTCGTCGTATCCGACATAGCCCGGCGGCGAACCGATCAATCTGCTTACCGTGTGCTTCTCCATGAACTCGCTCATGTCAATCCGCACCATCGCGTTTTCGTCGTCGAACATTGCTTCCGCCAATGCCTTGCATAACTCCGTTTTTCCGACACCTGTCGGACCCAGAAACAAGAACGAACCTATTGGTCTATTTGGGTCTTGCAATCCGCTCCGGCTTCGTCGAACAGCATTCGACACCGCGTCAACCGCCTCGTTTTGACCGACAACCCGAAGATGCAACCGCTCCTCCAACACCAATAATTTTGTCCGCTCCGTCTCCATCATTCGACTCATCGGTATCCCCGTCCACGAACTAACAACCTCCGCAATCTCATCAACCCCAACAACACGCCGCAACAACTTCTTCACCGCAAATTGAGATTCATTGGTCTGTGTTGCATCGTTATTTGTTCCGTTATTTGTTCCGTTATTTGTCTCGTTGTTGTCGCGAGTATTGGACGAAACTTCCGCCACAGCAATCGACGCGGCTAATCCCTTCCGCTTCTGATCAAGCTCGTACAACTCTTGAAATTCAGTCTCGGCAACAACTATCGCTTGCGATTGTGCGGCGTGAATTTTTGATTCGAGATTTTTGTACGATAATTCAACTTCCGCCAATTGATTTCGCAATTGATGTACGTCAAGCGCGCCGGTTTTTTCTTTTTCCCATTGGGTTCGCAACTCGTCAAGCTCTTCTCTTGACTTTATGATTTCTTTTTCAATTTCGCGCAAACGTTCTTGAGCGTGTGTTTCTTTTTCATCTGTGAGTTGTCGTGCGGCGAGTTCAAGTTGTACGAGCCGCCGTTGTACTTTGTCAATTTCCGTCGGCACACTTTCAAGCTCAATCGCCAAGCGTGACATTGATTCGTCCATCAGGTCAATCGCCTTGTCCGGCAAAAAACGATCAGCGATATATCGATGCGACATTTCGACCGCAGCGACAATTGCCGAATCGGTGATTTTGACTCCTTTGTGGTGTGTTTCGTATCGCGGTTTCAGCCCGCGTAAAATTGCAATAGAATCCTCGATACCGGGTTCATTGACATAAACCGGTTGAAAACGCCGTTCCAACGCCGCGTCTTTCTCTATATATTTTCTGTATTCGTCGAGAGTAGTTGCCCCGATGCATCGGAGTTCGCCGCGAGCTAGTGCCGGTTTCAGAATGTTCGCGGCATCGCTTCCGCCTTCCGCTTTGCCCGCGCCGACGAGAGTATGAAGTTCGTCAATAAAAAGAATAACCTGACCGGCGGCACCCTCAATCTCTTTCAAAATCGCCTTCAAACGTTCCTCAAACTCACCGCGAAACTTCGTCCCCGCAACAAGCGCACCGAGATCGAGTCCAATAACACGCTTGTCTTTGAGCGATTCGGGAATGTCGCCGTCAACAATTCTCAACGCCAATCCTTCCGCAATTGCAGTTTTGCCTACACCCGGTTCGCCAATCAAAACGGGATTATTTTTTGTCCGCCGCGACAGCACTTGGATAACGCGCCGAATCTCCGAATCGCGACCGATAACAGGATCAAGTTTCCCACGCCGCGCACGATCAACGAGATCAATTCCATATCGCGACAATGCCTGCAATTTTGATTCGGGATCGGTATCGGATACTTTTGAGTTGCCGCGAACGGACATTATTCCGCGTAGTAGTTCTTCGCGTGTTATTGAGTTTAATTCAAAAACTTTTTTTATTTTTGACGGTGTTTTTTCAAGAGCAAGAAGCAGATGTTCTGTTGACACGTAATCATCTTTCATCAAATCAGCTTCATCAACAGCGGCATAAAGAACGCGCTGGAGATCGCCGTTGGGGTATGGGGTTGTGTTGCTGCCGGATACTTTTGGGAGTTGCCGGAGTTCTGCGCCGACCATCTTTTCAATTTGAGAAAGATTGCAACCAGCCGCTTCAAGACATGAACGAACATTGCCGTCACGCAGCTTCAATAATGCGTCAAACAAATGTACAGGAGTCAATTCAGGATTGTTCGCTTTGAGCGCGGATTCCTGCGCAGCCGAAAGCGACTCCTGCGATTTGGTCGTCAGTTTTTCCAAAGAAAATGTCATCGGATTTTTAATGTTAATGGTTAATGTTACTCGTAAAAATAAACGGTAAGAAGTAAAAACAAAAAGAATAACCCAAAGAACAAAACACCAAAGAACAAAATTTTTATACGGCTATTTTGATACCGTCAAAAATTCTCATTCGCGTTTACTTCTCGTTTAATCATCTGTATAAAATTTTATAATTTGATCAAATTGAAGTCAATCAGCATCACAATCTTGGCAACGCGTTAGTAAAACAAACCTTTTTTGGCACGCAGATGACGCAGAATATCAGGATTTGCGCAGATTTTTGTTATAGATGCTGGTATACTTTTGCCTGCTAATCTTCTATCTGCGAATATCTTTAAAATCTGCGTCGTCTGCGTGCTAAAAAAGGTTAAGGTAGATTGTTTTTTTATTTTATGAATTTACAATACCGCACTAATGTTTGTCGGGTGAGTTGATCTCAATTATTCGGGTCAATTTGATTTTTTCAAAACCAAAAATTTAAGCAAAAAATATTATGAAAAAGCTTGTATTTATTTCGGTGCCGGGATTACGATCTGTTGATCTTGTTGGTTTACCTTTTCTTCGTTCTTTGATGTCGTCTGGTGCGGTTGCGTCTCTTTCGCCCGGTTTTCCTGCTGTTACTTGTCCGGTTCAATCTAACATGACGACCGGAGTCCGCGCGGAGCGTCATGGGATAGTTGCCAATGGTCTTTATCTTCGTGATTCGGATGTTGGAGTTGGCGGTGGTGGTGTTGTGGATATTGATCCTGGTATTAGTCGTCCGCAGTGGCCTAAGTCGGATCGTTTACCTTATATTGAGATGTGGACATCTCCCAATTCTGCGGTTGAGTCGCCGCAGATATGGGATATTTTGCGCAACAATAATGAGCCGGTGAAGACGGCGGTGTGGTTTGCGTTGTTGAGCAAATTTTGTTTGTCGGATCATGTTTGTAATTTTGCGCCGATACATAATCCTGATGGTAGTGAGTCGTTGTGGTGTTATACTCGTCCGCATCTTTTTTATGGTGAGTTGCGTGATTCGATTGGTCATTTTCCTGTTCAGGGTTATTGGGGTCCGCTGGCGGGTCAATCTGCGTCGGAGTGGATAGTTGATTCGGCTGTAATTGGCGCGGACAAATTCAAGCCGGATTATTTTTATATTTACATTCCGCGTCTTGATTACACACCGCAAAAATTCGGCGCAAATGCTCCCCAGCTTGCGGCGGATTTGGCACAACTCGATCAATTATTCGAAAAGTTGCACGCCGGATTTTGCAATGCTATTGGTGAAGATGTGACGTGGTTGATTGCTGGTGAGTATGCGGTAACGGATGTCAATTCTGTGGTTTATCCAAATCGTATTTTGCGTGAGCTTGGGGTGTTGAGTATTGAGCGGCGTGACGGGCGTGAGTATTTGCAGCCAGCTCAATCGCAATGTTTCGCTCTTTGCGATCACCAATTTTCGCACCTGTTTTTCAATGATAACGATTCGCAACTTATTGAGCGTGTCGCGCAGGTTTTTCGCAAGGAGAAGAATATTGATGAGGTTTTGGTTGGTGATGAGAGGTCAAAATATGGTTTGTGTCATAGGCGCAGCGGTGAAATAATTCTCGTCTCAAAACCTGACAGTTGGCAGTCGTATTATTTTTGGAATGATGATTCTGCCGCGCCGGATTACGCGGGCAAAGTAGATATTCACCGTAAACCGGGGTACGATCCGGTAGAGCTTTTTTGGGACAAAACGACAATGTCCGTTCCTCTTGACGCGACTTTGATACGCGGTTCGCATGGTGCGCCGCCGGTTGACTCATCGCAAAAAACTTTGCTAATAACAAATAACCCAACCATCCTCGAAAATAAAAATCAATTCAACGACACCGATCTATTCAATATCGTAAAACACTACTTCAACAATTAACGGTCAATCATCAATAAACAACATTCACCAGCGGTGGACTGCAAAAACCGGGCGCGGAATGAGGTGGAGGGGCATGAGATATGATTTACATTTTTTAACTTTTTTTAAGGGGAAGGTAAGTTTCGTTCACACGTTGATAGTCCTACTTGCGATCTCTTTGTATGCAAGCTAGACTCTCCGCGTTGTCTGTTCTTGCTTGTTCAAAAAGTGTAACACTTTTTGCACTTGAAAATTCCCTTTTCAACTGCAATCACCATGATTTATAGATGCGCAAGTCAATGATTTGTGGAGACGCAAGGCATTGCGTCTCTACTTTTCCCTTTATCGATACACCGTATCAATGCGCTGCATCAACGCCCTGAAAGGGCAAAATATCATAGCGTAGGGCGATGCCCTCGTTATACCACACAAGTCATAAACGTATTTGCGTGTTTGTTTTGGAGCGGAACAACACCGGAGGTGTTGAATTTTCTGTGTTAAACTTTACTGCCCCCGTGCAAGCGGAGCGCAGC
>JAISQS010000334.1 GCA_031274045.1 Planctomycetaceae bacterium
GATTTTGGCGGCAATCGGGTTTGGAATTATTTTCGGTATAGTGCTTCCTGATTACATTGGTTATGTGGACTGGATGGGAGAACTTTTTTTGCGGTTGTTGAAAATGGTAGTGATTCCGATGATTTTTTGTGCTTTGGTTTCGGCAATCACCGGAATCAAAGAGGAAGGAAAACTCGGAATACTTGGTATAAAAACGGTGTTGCTTTATTTTTTTACGACACTTTTTGCTGTTTTTACTGCTCTGTTTTTTGTCGGTATTTTTCAGCCCGGAACTGGTATTGCGATACCTTCTGATCTCACAGCAGACGACATTACTTCACAGGCAAAATCGCTTCGGGAAACACTTCTCCACATTTTTCCAGACAATCCGTTTGCAGCGTTTGCCAACGCCAATATGTTGCCGATTGTTGTTTTTGCGATTCTGTTTGGTATTTTTCTGACAAGGAGCTGGCGGCAAGAATGTTTATCTGCTGAAAAGTCGCGGCAGGAATCTGTAAATCCTGTAGAAACGTTGATTCAGGTTTTTGAAGGCGGGAATCGCGTATTCTTGAAAATGACGGTTTTTGTAATTATGTTGGCTCCGTTTGGTGTGTTTGGAATTATTGCCGAAAACACTGCTCGGTTTGCGGGTGATACAGAAATGCTTGCTCAACTGGGTCGTGGACTTGGTTTGCATTGTATTACGGTTGTTACTGGTCTTGCTTTCCATTTGTTGATTACGCTTTCAGTTCTTCTATGGTTTTTTGGGCGATGTAATCCTTATAGGCATTTACTGAATATGAGTTCGGTTATTTTGACTGCATTTTCAACAGATTCTTCCAATGCCACGTTACCTGTGACGTTGGAAGAAGTGATGAAAAAAGACGGTGTTTCGGAAAAGGTTGCTGGTTTTGTGCTGCCGCTTGGTGCCACGCTCAATATGAACGGAACGGCGTTGTATGAATGTGCTGTTGTTCTGTTTATTGCCAACGCTTACGGTATTGAACTGACGTTATTTCAGCAATTCATTACTGTTTTGATGGTATTGCTTACTGCTGTCGGGACTGCTGGAATACCGATGGGAAGTATTGTGATGATCGGAATTATCTTGCATACAGTCGGGTTACCGCCGGAGGGTATCGGATTGGTTTTAGCTGTTGACCGACCGCTCGATATGTGCCGGACAGCACTGAATGTTTACAGCGATACTTGTTGTGCTGCCATCATCGCCAAAACAGAAGGAGAAAAATTACAAATATAATTGGCTCTTTCATATTTTCGCGTTGGCGAATTAACATGAAATAATAAAAGAGTTTTTGTAAAACCGAACCGTAACTGGTAACCAATTTTCCCACCCCTTAATAACACACGAATCACCCCGCACACGCCCTTATCCGTTGTTGTTGAGTCGTGGCGTGACCGTGAGTTTTATGCGTAACGAATAAGGGAATAAGGGCGCGTAGAGGGGGACTTCGTTGGTTCGGTAATTATTTTTGGGGGAGGAGGAAACTGGTAACCAGTTACGGTTCAGTTTTGCAAAAAACTCTTTATCATTTCATGTTAGCGCGCCAACAAAAAAATATAAAAGAGTCAATAAATTAAGACTCAATATCGATAACAGAACCATATTGATCGCGATTGCGAAACGGGATTTTGTGTGTAGAATGTTGCGACACATCGAGTCGTGTGGTTAGAAAAATCAATAAATAATAAATAGAATAAGATGAAAGAAATTAGTTCTGAGTCGTTTATTCGTTCGAATGTTAGATTGGCGGATTATACTCGTCTTAAAATTGGCGGTACGGCAGAATATTTTGCGGAGCCTGAGTCGGAGGCGGATTTGTTGGGTTTATTGCGGCTTTGTCGTGAGCGGAATATACCGATTCATGTTATTGGTGCGGGTTCGAATATTCTTGTGCCGGAGTTGGGGATTTCCGGTGTTGTGATTTCTCTTTCGCATCCGTGTTTTTGTCAAATTGATACGAAAGCCTCAGCTTCCGAGCCGCTTGTTACCGCAGGCGCAGGCGCAAAACTCGTCAACCTCATTACCCAATCAGTAACCGACGGTCTCGGCGGAATCGAAAATTTAGTCGGCATACCCGGCACCATCGGCGGCGCACTCCACGATAACGCCGGAACAAATAACGATAATATTGGTCAATGGGTTGAAAATGTACGCGTCGCAAACCTAAACGGCACAACCTCAATTTTGTCAAAAAACGAAATCTCTTTCGGATACAGATCAAGCAGCCTCGATACCGGCGTAATCATTTCCGCAACATTTCGACTCGAACCGGAATCACCAACAGAATTGTCAAAACGAATGCAAAAATTTTGGATAGTCCGAAAATCGCAACTCCCAAGCAACGAATCAAAAACCATACTCGCATTCAACAGCACAAAATCAGGAACTCCCGCAAGCGACCTAATCGAACAAGCAAACCTAAAAGGTACTCGAATCGGTAACGCAATGATCTGCGAACAAAACGCAAATTTTATCGTCATCGAACCAATCGAAAACGACACCGAAAAAGGAAAAATAAACGACAACGCAAACGACATAAAACGATTGATCCAACTCGTACAAGATCGCATCTTGGAAAAAACAGATATCGAAATCGAATCTGCGTTGCGGATTTGGTAATCGCATTGTCGGATCGTAGTTTTAGTTTTAGTTTTAGTTTTAGTTTTGTCGACAGATTTTACAGATTTGAACAAAAAACTAATCTGTAATATTTGCAAAATCTGTTGACAAAAAATAACAATGGAACGGGTCGAATATTATTCAGGAAATTTTATTTTATGCAGGTTGGTGATATACAATTTTTGACTGTTGGAGTAGAGGAGGCGGATTGGCGGCTTGATCTTTTTCTTGTTCATCATTTTCCTGAATTTAGCCGCACGTTGATTCGTAACGCGATTATGAACGGCGGCGTTTGTATTGATGAGGCTGGCGAGAAACCGACAGCCGGTAAGCCCTCTTTCCGCTTAAAAACAGGACAAACCGTCCGCTTCACTTTTCCCGAAATTCCACATCAATCAACCATCCCCGAATCAATTCCAATTGAAATTCTTTTTGAGGACGATGAAATTGTTGTTGTGAATAAGCCTGTTGATATGGTTGTGCATCCGTCTCGCGGGCATTGGTCGGGGACGCTTGTTGCTGCGCTTGTGTATCATTTTGGCGGCAAGTTAAGCACGACGCGGGGACCGATGCGACCCGGTATTGTTCATCGTCTTGATCGTGATACGACCGGTGCAATTATCGTTGCAAAAAATGATCTTGTTCACGCAAAACTTGCCGCTCTATTTGAACAGCGTCAAATACGCAAAGAATATCTCGCCATCGTTCTCGGTAATCCGCATCTTGATCGCGACATGATTGACGCGCCGATTGGTTTGCATCCTAAAATCAAAGAAAAAATGTGTGTTGCCCAAAAGTCCGATCCTGAAGCGAAAGAGGCGTTGACGTTTTATGAGGTGGTTAAACGTTATGGTAAATTTGCGTTGATTCGTTGTTTACCGAAAACCGGTCGAACCCATCAGATTAGAGTACATTTGGCACATACGGGCTATCCTATTCTTTGCGATAAAATGTACAGCGGGCGAAAAAATATTACAGCCGAAGAATTGTCGGGCAAAAAAACGATTGCAATAAACGAAGACAATCCAACAGGAACAATCCTGCTAAATCGTCAGGCATTGCACGCGCACAAATTAACATTCAAACATCCTGTTACGGAAGTTGAATTAGAAATCGTTGCGCCAATTCCGTCCGACATTCAAGCTGTTATTGATTGTCTCGATGGTGTGTAGTATATTCACGCGAGTTTTCCGACGCGGTATCAATGGTGCTGTGTTGGTCGAATTGGGCAGTGTCGGTGGAATGGTATATGGCGTGTGATGATTGGAATTTTTGGCTGCTGTGTTGGCGGTCTGAATTTGAATTGTCGATAGCTATATTTGTATAAAGAAATATACGCAAAGTATTGTGAATTTCGTTGACGTTGAAATGTTACAATTGTCAATGAACAAATGTTATTGTCGGCAAGCCAGCCGTGAGTGCGTTTGTTGATAAGAGCGAAATCGCAATGCGAACAGTTAAAAAGTGAGGTAAAAATGAATTTTAGAAAGTTTGGTCGTGATGGTCATAAGGTTTCTGTTTTGGGTTATGGTTGTATGCGTTTGCCGACGGAGAGCGGCAAGACGGATGGGACAGTTATTGAGAGTGAGGCGAAGCGGTTGGTTCGTCATGCGATTGATTCGGGCGTGAATTATATCGATACTGCGAAGGTCTATCACGATTCACGATGCGAGGAGATTGTTGGCAAAATATTGCAAAACGGTTATCGCGAGAAGGTGCTTATTGCGACAAAATTACCGATTTGGGATGTCAAAAGTAAAACCGACGCGGACAGGATTTTTGACGAACAACGGCGCGATCTCAAAACAGATCGAATAGATGTTTACTTGTTGCACAATATCCAACGCGGTTATTGGGACACAGTTCAGAAGTTCGATCTGATCGAATGGGGCATCAAAAAAAGGGAGTCCGGTGAGATTGGTTATTTTGGATTTTCGTTTCATGATTCGTATGATTTTTTTGTAGAGGTGGTGAACGCATACGACGGCTGGGACTTTTGCCAACTTCAATACAACTACGTCGGCGAATCCGTGCAAGCGGGACGTTGCGGTGTGAATTATGCGTCAAAACGCGGCATGTCGGTTGTTGTGATGGAGCCGTTGCTCGGCGGATGTCTCGCAAATCCTCTCGGCAAAATGGCAGACTTGTTCGAATGGAATCAACACGAAGGGAGAGATTATCAACCCGTCGATCTGGCTTTGAGATGGATTTGGGATCAGCCGCAAATTTCAGTCGTATTGAGCGGAATGTCTGCTTACAATCAGGTCAAGCAAAATTTGAAAATCGCATCAAGAAAAGATTACGGAAAATTGACTCAAGAAGAGTTGCAATTTATCCTGCGGTTACAGCGTGAATACGATAAGTCTTTGCCTATTAAATGTACAAAATGCCGTTATTGTATGCCTTGCCCTGATGGAGTTGATATTCCGCTCAATTTCGAGTTGTACAATAACCACTCCGCAATAACAAAAATGAAAGAAGAAAAAAGCGAAAACATCCTGAACAAAATACTATACAACTCAATGTCAAAACAACAAAAAGCATCCAATTGCGTGAAATGCGGCAAGTGCGAAAAAATTTGCCCGCAAAATTTGCCAATAAGAGAATACCTAAAAACCATAAATATAACATTCAAATCATAACACAAAAAAATATTGACCTCTGCAAAAAATCGAGAACATACCAAGCCGATACATTCGTGTACCGATTAAATTTTCGGTAATATATCAGTGAAATACTTCAATGCTTTAGAAAAAACAAACCTTATTTACGACCTGATTTTCTTACAAAAACAACCTTAGTAGCCATTCATAATTCACAGTTCATAATTCACATTGATCATTGATCATTGATCATTGTGCATTGCA
>JAISQS010000392.1 GCA_031274045.1 Planctomycetaceae bacterium
GGCGGGCTAGGATATGTTGCCCTTTCAGGGCGATCAGTAACACAAAATCCGAAATAGTCAGGAAAATTATTTACCACAATTGCAGTTTTTCCAGAAAAAATATTTCGCTGATATATTAGACTTGTTCCGTAACTGCAAATTCAAGGGACAAATTGTGAAAAAACCTGTTTTTTGTCTACCTAAATCACCCAATCTCCTCAAATTCGGTTTTTGAACAAGTCTATCGTGACTTGTTTTGGGTTGTGGAACAAGTCTATTCTCTTCCTTTGCGTTCTCCGCGTCTCTGCGCGAAATATAATTTTTGTTTCGCGCAGAGGCGCAAAGAACGCGCAGAGGCGCAAAGAACGCGCAGAGGCGCAAAGAACGCAGAGAATACAAAAAAATAAAATTCTCTTCCTCTGCGTTCTCTGCGTCTCTGCGCGAAATATTTTTTTTGTTTCGCGCGGAGACGCAAAGAGCGCGGAGAATACGAAAAATTAAAATTCTCTTCCTCTGCGTTCTCCGCGCCTCTGCGCGAAATATTTTTTGTTTCGCGCGGAGACGCGGAGAACGCAAAGGAATATAAAAAATAAAATTCCTTCCTTTGTGTCCTTCACGCCTCCGTGCCTTCGTGCGCAATATTCTTAAAAAAAGTGAAAATTAAATTGCAGCAGTATAAGGGCGTTGTCTTATGTTATGATATTTGGCTTTTTCAGCGACGGATAAATCGGAAATTTACTTGCAAATGTAAGTCTCACTCAAAATCCAGAACAATCAGAAAATTTGACAGATCAAAAAGAAAAAAGCGAATGAAGTCACATAACTTCATTCGCTTCTTTGATATTTTTTTGGTTTATGCTAACGGTCAAAAAACATCAATTGTAGGTCAGTGATCGGCGGCTATGCTTTTTAGAGCATTGCGACGAGTTTGTTTGTTATTGGGAATCTTTCTGTTTTTGGTTGGTTATCGATTTTTGACGTGATTAGGTTTCTTCTTTCGATGTTGTGAATTTTATCGAGTCGTATTTGGTGTCTGCCCCCGCTGAATGGAGTATTTAACCATTTTTCGACAATAGCCAATGTAGACCGTTCACCGAGCATATCACCTGAAAGGCATAAAACATTTGCGTCATTGTGTGCGCGGCTCAACTCCGCCGCGACCTCGTTGTGGCACGGTGCCGCTCTGATACCACGATATTTGTTCGCAACAACACACATACCAACACCAGTACCACAAATAAGAATACCATAATCGGCTCTTTGGGCACTAACCTCACGCGCTACAACACCAGCGACATCAGGATAATCAAATGCGAATGTTTTGAACTCGTCATTTGCACAAACTACTGTGTAGTTGCCGCACTGACGCAAAAAATTTGCAATCATGTTAAATGTATCCTTACCGCGATGATCACATCCGAGAATTATTTTTACTCGCATTTGATTTTTATCTCCTTTTCCTTTTATAAAAGGGAACTAAATAATGGACAACTACCTTTCTCCGTCGTCACAATTTTCTCGAAATCACTCAACTGTTGCAAAATCAGCCAGCATATTGTATCGACATTAAACAACTTGGCAATACCGACTAGGACAATAACACTTTTTTTTCCACAAATTTGTAATTTTTCTACATAAATTCCAAAAAAACAACATCGAAGTGACATTTTTAAACCGACCACCACGAA
Organism: Planctomycetaceae bacterium; assembly: GCA_031274045.1. Lineage (GTDB taxonomy): Bacteria > Planctomycetota > Planctomycetia > Pirellulales > Thermoguttaceae > WRKP01. The sequence goes on from JAISQS010000392.1 coordinate 1,668, forward strand.
AGAAAACACAATAGCATAAATCTCATTGCATTTATCTACTATCCATCATGCAAAGTCCATGCCAATCCTAAACTGCTGCTCTTAAAAATTTCAATTTTTCCTGCGGGTTTACATACCGCGATACTCAATTTATATTTGCAACTTTTACGCTTTTATGTCAACGAAATTCCATAATACGTTGTGCATAGCAGTGATATGAGAATATGTTTTCATTGCAAAGAACGGAAAGAGAACACACAAAAAACAAACTAACAACGAATTTCGGCGAGTTAAGATTTTATCAATTGTATTATTGTTGGTTATAATTTTTTGTGTTACGTTTTACTCCGTTCAATTTTAAGTTAGTGCAATCGATATAATTTGCGTTGTTGCTTGCCAGGAAGAGAATTATGTCTGCGATTTCGTCGGGTTCGCCCCAGCGTTCCGCCAAAGAATCCAACTCAACTCGTCTGTTAAATTTCTCCGCCGACTTCCCCCAATTCGTTTTTATCCAGCCCAAAGCAAGCGTCCTTATCTGAATTTTTGGTGCAACCGTTTCCGCCAAAGAACGAGCAAATCCTTGTATTGCGCCTTTGGCGGCACCGTAAAGTTGGGCGGTTTCACCTTGCCAGCCAAACTCAACTCCATCCCATCCGAAAAAAAATATTTTTCCTTTGCCCTGCTTTTTCATCAATTCACAAACGCGACGAGTTACCGCTATTGTAGCAAAAACATCAATAGAGAAAATTTTTTTCAAACGCTCATCAAAAGAATCCTGCACCAAATCAATCGACATAAGATCAATTCCCGCAGCATTTATAAGAATATCAATTTGAAAATATTTTTCAGTTACGTCAAATAAAAATTTATCCAGGTCACTTTGCTTATGAAAATCAGCGACAAAAATTTCCGCAATTCCGCCTGAAGAATTTATTTTTTCAGAAATTTTTTTGGCGGCATCTACATTTTTGTTGCAGTGCAGCAAAATTTTGCCGCCAGCCGCCGCAAAACGCAACGCCGCCGCCGAACCAATTCCACCGGTTGCACCGGTTATAAGTATTGTTTGACCATCAAATCTGTACACAATCTTTTCTTTGTAATTTTTTTGATTATTTTGGATTTTGTGGGATTATAGTTTTTTTAGCACGCAGATAACACAGATTATCAGGATTTACGCAGACAGATTTCATTACATTTCTTCATCTGCGAATATCCTTAAAATCCGTGTCGTCTGTGTGCTAAAGCCCCCTTCGCTAACGGTTGTTTTGTTTGAAAAATTAGGTGGAAATGAGGTTTTGGCGTGTTGGTGAATCGAAGTTTTTTCTGCCGCCTTTTGGCTTTTGCCCTTTTTCAGGGCGAGAGTTATTGGGGGCGACTTTTCACAGGGCGTTGCCCTGCGCTATGAGCTTTTTGCCCCGTTGGGGCGTAAAAAAATTTCGCCGCAGCGTAAGGTAGCCAACTCCGTTTGTCAAATAGTTATTAAGGGTCGTATAGTTATTAAGGTAAGTGAAGTTGGACGTACATCGCGAATTGGTAAAGCGCGAGTTAGTCGGGGAGCAATATCGGTAACAATATTATGGCGATGGCGATGGTGATTGCGAATGGGAATTTGCAAGCATAAAGAGTATATCAACTGCATCCCATGCTTTTTCCGCAATTGTGGCACAGATAGCAATTTCCACTTCGCACACTTATCGCACCACAAGCATCACAAAGCGGCGCGTCACTTTGGAATGAAGCGTATTGTTCGTCAGCAGTCAACAAACCCAACGCAGCAGTGCCGGTACTTGTAATCGGAGATGTTTTGTCAAAACTTTTTGTCGTTGACATTGCCAATGTTGACGCTGCCGTTGATGCCGTTGCTGCCAACAAATGCGGCGTAATGCGATTTGTAGGTTGTGTTATGGCGGGTGTTGTCGGGATAATTGGTGTGGGAGAATTTTTGACGTGTTGTGATATTCTTGCTTGGACTACGGACGATACTTCCGTTTTAATGTCCGCTTTGCCCGCAACTCCACAACGCCGCTCCCTAGTCTCTTCCGGCAACTGCAAACCACCAATCGTCGAATCATAACCGACAACTCCACGAACCACACCGTGTTCTTTTTTTGTTCGTTCGTGCAAATCAAGATCAAGCAATTCATGTTTCGCGTGTTCGTTGGATTGGTGATGGCTGTTTTGATTTTGATGTTGATTTGGATTGTGTTGTTTGTTTAATTCGTGTTGTTTGTTTAGGTCTTGGTCGTGGATGTGATCATGTGGTTGGTTGTGGTTGAAGTCTGAGTTATGGTTTTGCGGGTCTTGTAGAACTGATGGCATTTCGGGCATGAATGTACGACCTAACCAACGGAAGATATAGTCAACTAGACTTTTGGCTATTGGTATATCTGGATTTTTTGTCATTCCGAGCGGTTCAAATCGTGTGTGTGAAAATTTTTCAATATATACATTGAGAGGCACGCCGTATTGGAGGCTCATTGAGATTGCAGTTCCAAAGCAATCCATCAATCCGCCAATCGTACTCCCTTCTTTTGCCATCGTAATGAACAGTTCGCCAACCCGTCCGTCGGGATAGAGTCCAACTGTTATGTAACCTTCGTGTCCAGACACGCTGAATTTGTGTGTTACAGATTGTCTTGTATCTGGGAGTCGTTCGCGTCGCGGGGTAGTGATTGTTTTCTTTTTCTTTCGTGTTTCGGAGGTGGTAGTGTTATCTGTTTCTTTTGATTTTGAATTTTCGTTTGAGGTGGAGAGCGGCTGTGCGCCTTTCGAGCCGTCACGATAAACCGCAATTGATTTCAAACCAAGCTCCCAACCAAGCATATAAGCGTCCGCAATATCTTGGACTGTTGCTGAATTCGGCAAATTCACTGTTTTTGAAATAGCACCTGATATGAAAGGTTGCGCGGCTGCCATCATTTTGACATGAGCTTGCCAAGAAATACAACGCTCCGAACCCGCCGACGGAAACGCACAATCAAATACCGGTAAATGAGCATCAACCAAATGAGGCGCACCGCTGATCATTCCATTCTCCTCAATATATTGCACAATCTCCTCAACATGCGCGCCGCTATATCCCAATGTTCTCAATGCAAGCGGAACAGTTCTGTTGACCATTCGCAAAGTTCCACCGCCCGCAAGTTGCTTAAATTTTACTATCGCAATATCCGGCTCAATTCCGGTCGTATCACAATCCATCATGAAACTGATTGTACCTGTCGGCGCAAGCACCGTCGTTTGTGCATTCCGAAATCCGTCGCGGCTCCCTGCGTTTCGTACTTCGTCCCATAATTTTTGTGCGTGACGTTTCAGATAATTCGGCGCGTTGGCAATATTATTCACGGCATTCCAATGCATATCGATTACTTTGAGCATTGGTTCGCGGTTTAAATTGAATGTTTCAAACGTACCTGTTATTCCTGCTAATTCTGCACTCGCTTTGTACGCGGCACCATTCATAAGAGCAGTAACAACACTGCACAAACCACGCGCCTCATCCGAATCGTACGGCAAACCAAGACTCATTATCAAACTACCAAGATTCGTATAACCGAGTCCGATTGCTCTGAATTTATGACTGTTTTCGGCGATTTTTTTGATTGGATAGCTCGCTCTGTCAACAATGATTTCTTGGGCAATAAAAAAGATTCGGCACGTTTGCACAAATTTTTCCGCGTCAAAAGTACCGTCTTCGTTTCTGAATTTCATCAAGTTTATGCTTGCAAGATTGCACGCGGTATCGTCAAGACTCATGTACTCACTGCAAGGATTAGACGCGTTTATTCGTCCTGAGTTTGGGGTGGTGTGCCATCGGTTTATGATTGTGTCAAATTGCACGCCCGGATCGCCGCATGCCCACGCGGTTGATGATATTTTGTCAAAAACTTCTCGTGCCGGATATTCAGGTCCTTTACGATTTGGGTCTGTTACCCATCTTGTTGTCCAGATATCGTCGGCTTTGACTGCCTGCATAAATTCATCGGTTAATCGAACGGACAGATTGGCGTTTTGAAATAGAACGGATGAGTATGCGTCTTCGTATGCGAAACCGTTTTCCATTAGAATTTTTGCCTTCTTCTCTTCGCGGAATTTGCAATCAATGAAATCCATGATGTCGGGGTGTGTAACTTTCAAGGATTGCATTTTTGCGGCGCGTCTGGTTTTGCCGCCGCTTTTTACTACGGCAGCAATTTGATCGTAAACCCTCATGAACGAGAGAGGACCTGACGGCTTGCCGCCGCCGGTCAATTTTTCGGTGCTTGAGCGGATTGTTGAGAGATCAGTACCGGTGCCGCTGCCAAACTTAAACAACATCGCCTCACTACGGGCAAGATCCATAATCGCTTCCATGTTGTCCTCAACACTCTGTATAAAACACGCTGATGCTTGCGGGTATTGGTATGGGTTTTCGGGTTGGGTTGCTTCGCCTTTGGTTTCGTCCCAATGCCACGTGCATTTGTTTCCTTTGATGCCGTATTGCGGATAAAGTCCGACGTTGAACCAAACCGGTGAGTTGAACGAGCCGTATTGATTCAGCAAAAGCCACGTAAGATCACGATAATAAGTTTCTGCATCCGCAGCATTGGCAAAATAACCATCAGCAAGACCCCAATCCGCTATCGTTCGACTCACACGATGAATAATTTGACGGACGCTTTTTTCACGTGCAGGCGTGTTAGGTTCTCCGTAAAAATATTTACTTGCAACTACATTGATCGAGAGTTGACTCCATGATTCAGGGAACTCGCAATCATTTTGCTCAAAAAAGATCGAGCCGTTATCTCCTTTGATTACAGCCGTGCGCTTTGCCCATTGAACCGAATCAAACGGATCCGAAATATCAACCGGACAAAAAATAGGAGAAATCCCAAGACAAGAATCATTACTGTCTGTCTCGCGCGAGCTTGTTTCAAAATTATTTGAATTATGACTTGTTAAAATAACATTAACATTAGGAACGGATGTATTTGACATACAATAAAAAGGGGGTTAAAAACTGCTCTCTCATAAACACAAACCACAAAAAAACACAAACAATACGAACAACCAAAAACTTGAACGTAAACCACAACAACTCACAACAACAAAATACACTTCATTGTATTGTCCTGATTGAAAAGAGTTTCAACAGCTCGCAATTGAGATTTCGTTCCCGCTTTCGCTTTCACGTTTACGAAATCCATAATACGCAACACACTCCCCAACGTCAACAAAAATCACAACACATTGTGCGTGTTGAAGCCGTATACATTCGTTTTGGTACTCCTTCATTGAGTCTCATGGTATTTGATTCCTCGCAATTCAATTTACAAGATTACAGTTAAAGTAAGATTAAATTTGACATGGATCGAAAAAACGATCACAAACGACAGGAAGTTTCGGAAAACAATACAGAACAGATCAAACTGAAAACAAGAAGTCAAAAAACAGATAAGGAAGCACACGGCATCCTTGCCTTTTTCGGTTCACTGTACTGGCAATGAATTCGAATTTGTAGTCCAAACACACAAACCGCCACAACAGATCAAACTTCAACATTCCGATAATGAATAGTTCCTACTGATCTCCTGATAATAAAGTTCACTTTGGAATAAAAGCGGCAGTCTAAATTCAACACTCCAAATTCGGAAGCAACCAAACAAAAATACGGTTGCAATGAGAACCAATCCTACCGCCACGCCAATCAGCCATAATTCTTTTCCGCAGCAAAATTATTCGGTATCTGTGATACTTGCCAGATATTTTTCAATGAATTTGCACGGAAAAAAACTATACTCGCAACACTACATATAGTAGCAACCCCAACAAACAACACACAACATATACGTATGCCGTCCAAGAGGGTGAAGATCATACCGCAACACAAAATCACGTCAATTAGGGGAGACCAGCATACCGTACACATTAGAGGGGGATGTTCTTACCAACTTGCTATGAATGCTTCTTGCTAACTTGCTATGCTTAATATGTTTCAATTTTATCTCTAAATAATATAACCAAAATTCGAATCACCAACCGAACAAAATTTAAAAATTTACACAAAAAAAACCTATCGTATTAACGACTTTGACCTAACAATTCAGAAGTTCAGAAAACTGCATCATGTTTTTTTTATTTATGTTTTTTTTGCCTGTATTTTATTGTCAAAAGCAGATCGAGCATGATCATCAATGTATTGAGAACATATAGAAAGATAACCGGATCGAGATTGTAAAATAACTTATGGAACATACCACAAAAATAACCGGCAACGACAACAATAGCAAAAGTCATACTCTTACCTTCACTACTTTTTGCTCGTAAAAGTTTTAAGATCGAGATGGGCCAACTTATCCCAAAACAGACCAACATTCCAATTTCAAACGGAGACATTTTTATTCTTCCCCAGACTCACGCCCGTAAAATTTTTCAATTTCAGTTAATTACTCCAACCAAACAACACAACAAGTTGACTCATTAACGCAACAAAAAAACAAACGAAATTTTGCTATTGGCTCTTTTCGTTTATTTTGTATTTTTCGCCTATTTCGTATTCTCAAAAAAATTGAGTGGTACAACG
>JAISQS010000394.1 GCA_031274045.1 Planctomycetaceae bacterium
AGTCTTAACCTATTCGCGTCGTGCCATAATATCCGCGCCCTTAGTAGCCAAGTAATCCATAAACGCGCGACCTTATTTTCCCTTATTTTGTTGCGCCATTTAATAAGGTAATAATAAGGTAATAATAAGGAAATAAGGGCGTGAAGTAGAGACGCAATGCTTTGCGTCTCTACATTAGCACGGGGCAACGCCCCGTGAATCGATGATAATAAAATTTTAGCCCTGTAAGGTCGAAAGCAATGAAGCGTCTAACGGCTTGCGCCCTTAGGCTGCGTGTCTAAAAGAAAGTTTCATATTTTTCAATCCGTTCTATGCTTTCGAGTTATTACATTCCGTTAGGAATGTATCGCTCGGTAGAAAATGAAGCCCCCGCCGAGTCATTGCATTCCGTAGGAATGCAACCCTGCAGCTTGCCCAATGGTTGCATTCCTACGGAATGCTCTTTTGTGTGAGGACATCATGTTCTACCGAGCGACGCAAACCTACGGCTTGCAATGCTATGATATCTGACCCTTTCAGGACAGGTGAGTGGAACTTTTTTTCAGACTACAAGCCTAAATAACTTAAAATTGCAAAACATCATAACCAAAACATCATAACCAAAAAAATCATAACCAAAAAATAGAAATTAAAATGAGCAACATATTTGACATCTCAACTCAACAGAAACGGGAGCGATTGCTTATCCTTTTGGCGGGGGTGGTTCTTGTTTGTGTTGTTGTTCCGTTTTGTTATAACTTTTTTAATACTGCTATAACGAAATTGCGGCAGCAGAGAGCGACTTTGGAAGAGTCAATAAAAAAACTTGAAAACGAAGTCAAAGACGAAAAACAGATCATCGAACGCCTCGCAATACTCAGCTCACAATCTTTGCCCGCAGGCGAACTCGCAAAATCACAATACCAAAACTGGCTCGCCGATACCGCAAACATCGCCGGACTACGCGAAAGAAAAATCGATCAAGGCACCGCAGTCCCACTAAAAGGTCTCTACACAAAATACACTTTCAGATTAACTTGTCGTGGAACATTGGGGCAAATTACGGAATTTTTGCGGCGGTTTCATAGGACAAATTATCTACATCTCATTCGTAAAATTTCGCCCGAACCGGCAAAAAATTCTCCGCTCATGTCCGTAACCATCACAATTGAAGCCGTCTCACTTGCAAAAGCGCAAGCAGGTAAGACGTTGCCGGTTATTGACAAGGAGAAGTTGCGGATTACGGAGGAGGAGACGAAAGTGTTGAAGGAGATAACGGAGCGGAATTTGTTTGTTGCTTATACGCCTCCGCGTCCGCCAGCCCCGCCGCGTGTGGACTCGCGTCCGCCGCGCCCGCCGCAATTTTACCAAGCCCCTTACTGCTATGTTACTGCTATTGTCGAGGTGGACGGACACCTGCAAGTCTGGATCGACCACAGAGCCGCCGGACAAAAATATAAATTGTACGAAGGCGATTCCTTCAAATTAGAAAACGTTGATTGCTATATTGACAAAATAGAATTTGACAAAATACACGTCGAAGCAGATAAACAAAAATTCACCATCAAACTAGGAAAATCATTCGCCGAATACGAATAACAAACCGCCAATGGAGCGTATATACTTTGGGTTCCTTATAGTTCGTTTTTATTTTTAAATCCGAAATAGATGAAGTTCTTTCTGACAACGAATTTAGTACGCAAAAAGTATATTCAATTCATCTTGATATCATCCAAATTTACGCTCGCGAATTCTACTCTTCATATACTTTAATTGCAACGCAAATCCCGCTTCGCAATTTTATAACACACGGCGTTATTGCAAACCAATCTTGATCATCGTTTAACTCAACGATTTTGAATTTCGTCTTGATTGAGGGTTTTTTTATTTTCGACGGGAGTTCAATCAGTATTATGCCGTTGTCTGTTTCGTGTTCAAAATCAGTTACAATCTTGCGGCATTTCGGGCAATCGGAATGTATCAAAATGACCGTGTGAATATTCGCAACAAATGAACTCTCATCAATCGGTTCTTTGAGAAATCCTATCAAGGGCAATTTTTTATCTTGCCAATTTTGTGGTTCGAGAGTGATGCGTTCGCGTCCGTTTGGTTGTGTTGTCCGCTCGCCGAGAATGTCGTGTTGCGTTTCCATCGCGAACAATACTAACACAATAATCAGACTCAACAACAACCAACTCACAACCACAACAATCAACCTACGCTTGTCAGAATCCGTAAGATTCAATTTGAATCCCAACCTCGATCCAATTGCCCGCCTCAAAATATCTCGAATGTCAATTTGCTCGCGGCATAAAATAATTAGCGCAACAATAATGAGATCAAAAATTGCCGTATAAAGCGGGTACACAGAAATCACGCCAAAACAACCGCAAGAACCTTCGCCGCTAATCCATTTTAAAAATGATATTGTCGTAAAAATCGCGAAACAGAAAAAAGATAAAACCCAAAGACCCCGCCGAAAAACACCGGACAACAAAAAGAATCCAAACAAAATCTCAAACTCAACCACAAAAAAAATCACATGCCAATCACTAAAAAACTCCCACAAAAAAGTAAAAACACTCCCTTGTACCGCTGGCGGAATCGGCTCGCTTATGAGTTGGTAAAATTTCAAACCGGCAGCAACCAACAACACAAACGAAATAAAAAATCTTAAATAACTAAATCCCGTTCGTTCCGTTCGCTCTTTCACTTTTTTGCTCTTTTACTCAGAAACAATCTCTGCTTCAAGCGTCAAAAAAAAGTTATGATTCTTGGGGTCATTTGACCGGACAAGTACCTCTTTGCTAACTTTGCCCGACAAGTTATCTGTCATCAATTTTAATATCACCGAGCCGGACTTCTGCGGCGCAATCGGCGTTTTTGTAAAACTCTCAACCTCAACACAAGAACCACAACCAGCAGTAACTTTATGAATAATCAAATTGGCGTTACCTTCATTCTTGATGATGAATTCATGTGTCGGTTTTTCACGCGGCAATTTTTGTTGCGCTAATGTTTCGGACGCGGCATTCGGTTTTGATTCGGTGTTCGGTTCTGATTTTGGTTCGTTGTTTGGTTGTGATTCGTTATTTGATCTTGGCTGATGTGAGACTGTAATTTTCCCGAAATCGTGCAACGGCTCGACACAAACGATACGAGGTTGCCAAATCATAAGCGCAACCCGACCGCCAGCATAACCTGCCGCCCGCAATATCCCAATCGCGAAAACCAGAATCGCAAAAACCAAAATCAAATAACCGAATCGTTTCATTGCTAAATTTAAAAGTTACCTTGCGATTAACTTGTGAAATCATCATAGAGACAATTCACAAAATTTATCGCATTTGTTATAAACTGTTCGGGCAACATTCGCCATCAACACATGTACCTACACAACATGTACCATCGCAACAATCTTGCCCTGGCGGACATGAAATTTCTCCGCCACAACCAGATTGAGCGTGTATTGATTGTGAATTAGGAGTAATCCCTATTAAAAACAACCCAAGCCCAAAATATATCAACGAAGCCGTGATATACTTGCCATCAAACGAAATCAAATTCCAAATCTTTTTCATCTTTACCTCCACTTTGGTTAAAAACTAACAAACACGTCCACTCGTTACAATAACAAACTTGTGAACAACACACACATTCAACCTAAATACTACTTCTTATTAGCCAATCTCACTTTCATGTAAACGCCAATAAAAAACAACACCAAACCCGCAACAATAAAAACAATCCGCACTGTAGTAAACACTACTGTTTTAACACCGACTTTACTCCCAGACGGCAGGAATTGAGCTATATCAAACTCCGATAAAGGTGGAGGCGACAAATCAAGTTTCGTTACTTCGCTTTGAACACTATAAGCTACTTGTTCTGTTTTTGTTTTATCATTGTAACGACAATGATCAATCCTATAGCTTTTCAAAAGTGGAATATTTTCTGGAAATTCTGACTGGTATATGCAATATGCTCTACGCCGGTTATTCTTACTATCAACGTAATGCGTTTCCATCACCCTCCAAGGATTTTTTGCCAACCTTACCGTCCAAACAATGAAATCATCACCGAGATGTGACCTAATCTCCACTAAATCCATTCCATCAGCAACTATTGGTTTGACATAATCAATGACATAATCATATTCGACTTGTAACTTGCTTGGTTTATGAAAAACTATCTCTTCCAGCTCTCTACCCATGAGTCCGTAAGTAGCAGTATCAAAAAAGTGAACAACGAATCCATACTTTTCATAGCGTTCCTCAAAATTCATACGGGAAGCAAGTGCATAGTATCGATTTTTTAAATCAGTTTTTTGAAGCTCAAAAACCTCATGTGGTGTGATCAATGTAACTCGTCTGCGAGTTGTTGGTTGATCGTTGGTTGACACTGTAGATTTATCGTCAGATAAAACAGGTGTTATAAGCCCATCTATCCGGCGATAAGCACCAGATTCATGACCAGTATTGTATCGAATTTCATACTTAACATCATTCGTTAATATTGGTACTGAGTTATACACCGGATTCTCTTTTTTTTCGTCACTTTTAACGTAATTATATGACTTTTCAGTAACATCCATGCGCATATTCTGATAACTATTCTTTATAGTAGGATAAGCCTTGGCATAGTCAATCAAGATAGCTTTCTCATCAGAAGATAGTTTAGCAAACATCTTATGACTAAAATCTACACCATAAGGCTCATCCGCAAACGCAGGAGCACAAAGAAGAACAAACACCAAAACAAAACCGTATACGTCAAAACAATCAAACAACATAACAATACCTCCTTAAAATATTGTGTAAATTGGGTACCAAGTTCTCTGATTTTATCGCATATTTGTTATTCGGGGGAATAATTCACAGGGAGGTAATGAAAGGTAAAAGAAGATTACAGAAGTTTGAAATATTCTTTCATTACCTTCCCACACCTTCCTGTGAAAAATCCCATTTTTTTAGCACGCGGATGACGTAGATTTTTAGGATATTCACAGATTTATTTAATTTTTATCTGCGTAAATCCATAAAATCTGCGTGCTTAATACAAATCAAACTTCCTGTCTCAAATCTTCCATTAACTTCCTGTGAAAAATCCCCAAATCATGCACGAACAATTAGAGAACTTGGTAGTAGAATCTATTTCACTGCGGATCTCTACACGCACAAAAACTCTTATTGCTATTTGTTACAGTCGTACATTTACAGGTACCGTTAAAAAAGCCCAAACAAGTCACCGGCGGAGATGATAAGCAGTAACCATCATTATCTTGATCGCCACTACACGTACTGTCTCCAGACGAACACCACAATACTGCACAACTACCGTCTGCAAACAAAGGCGACACCCCCCACAAGAGAGTACACAGTGAAATTACGCACAAACAATTTGCCAAAAATCTTTCTAACATTTTCAATTCTCCTTCAAAACATTTTTAATTTGAGGAACAAAAAACTGAGAACTACTGAACGCCAGCAGTACCATTTGTTCCTGTAACGCTGA
>JAISQS010000395.1 GCA_031274045.1 Planctomycetaceae bacterium
TTTAAGCTTCTTTAATTGTCTTTTGGGTAACCTGTATTCCATTACAATAAAAACAAATTATCTCAAAAAAAAATACACAACAAAACCAACACAACATATCATAAAATATTTTCACATAATTGTCAATAGGAATTATCACGTGCGAATAGTATACTGATTTCGTTTTGGAGAGACTGGAGGCGGAATGATAGAGCCATTGTACATCCTCAATTGTTTTTGCCGCAGGTCAAGCGGCTGTGTGTTATGGTCTGCTGAAACTACTTGCCGCGTAGCAAGTCACAACGTCATCAACATTGTGCAATATCCTAGCACAGCATCTCCAAGCTACCAAATAAATTTTCCAAAAAATCCCAAAATAATTTTCCCTATATTGTCAAGCAAGCGCGCAATTCCAGAAGTGGAAAGTAGTTTTTGAAATTTTGCAATCAGAATAAATTTTTCAACAGATTGCGCAGATTTTGGCAGATTTTCAGAACAGCAGTCAACGAAAGCTGTAATCTGATGTCAAAAACCTGCGCTCATAGCGACGCACCGCCTATTGCCGCAAACTGCGATTTGTCCCTTTTGTAGACGGTTTAGGTTCAAGATACATAAAACGTCATCAACTTGATGCTTTTTTCTTGCGTGTTTTTTTGACAGGCGCAGCGTCATTTGTAGCGGGTAAAGTATCTTCTTTGGCTGTCGCAGTATTCTTTTTGACAGACGCGGCAGTCTTCTTTGCTTGTCCGTCGGCAATAACAGACTCGTCTCCAATAACCAACTTCTTGTCACGGATCAGTTGATCTATCATATCACGGTCAAACTTCGATTCGTTTGGTTTAATTCCGATTTTGACAGCTTCGAGCGGAATTTTGCCCGAATCCACCAATGCCCTAACCACAGCAACCGACACCTGCAACCGCAACGCAACACGCGCCGCATTCCACAAAATTTTCATAAAATAACCCTTTATTTGTCTCTATTCTACACTACTTTTGGAACAAACCCCTTCGCTAACAACTATTCCGTCTTTTCAAGCGTGTACGATATAACATTGAAACTGTAACCTAGTCCATCTCCCGTAAATTGCGGAAAATTCGGATCATACTTCCTCAAAATATCTTTCAATCGCCAGTCCTCGTTACGATGCCCTATCAAATCCGTCCATTCTAACATCACCACATACCAACCGCCATTACCTATTTGATACGCCGGATTACTATACGTCAACTGCGGAGTAGCTGTCAACAAATACGTATTTAACTTAACAGGAGTTATTGATGTCACCGCAAAATCGGCAGCTTCGCACTGTACCTGAAACTGCAAGCCTTTTAATGGCAAAGTTATACCACTCGCTTCCAATACCGGATCAGTCATCTCATAACCAGCCGTCCAATTACCATCCGCATCCACCAACTTGTGCAAAAAATAATAACGCACGTCCTTTGTACTGCCAGTATTCGGCAAAACAGTCACTACCAGCAACAGCTCGCCCAAATCGTTTTTTGAGGGAAAAACTTGTCTAGCGATATTAGACGGATCACCGTATAAAACCTGTACCAGTTTTTTCGCAACGCCGTTTATAGGCACACAACCGTCTGCAATATGTCTCGCTGTACCGCTAACAGAATAGAGGATCATACACCACCTCCATTCTGCCCATTTTGAGCATTAGCTATATATATATATATATATATATTAAAAGAACTTATGTTAATCATATTATTTTGCTTGTTTGTGTGTTTTTGGTATAGGATTCCTGTTTTCGCTCTGTTAGCACGTGGTTCATATAGTTTTTAACAACCGCAATAACATAACACAAAAACAGAATATTGTGTCGGCATATAGATATGTTTTTAGAGGGAGGCTTGCGGGTTTATTGTGCGAAAAACAATCAACAAATTACGTCAATTGTGTTCTCCTCTTGACACAAAATTCGGTATTTATGGTATTTTGTGGTCTGGTGTCTGATTTTTCTTTATTTGTCAAAAAGCGGGGGTGAAGTGCGATGGCTGAAGATGGATATGTGCAGGATGTAAGTTTTGCGGTTGGTGTTGATATATCTGGTTTTGAGACGGGTTTGAATGTTGCGGAGGCATCGGTTCAGTCGTTGATTGGGTGTATTGAGGACGCAAAGCGGGCGTTTCAGGAGATTAGCGATGCGTTTGAACAGAGTGTTGCGTCGTCGGGTGCATTTGTCGAGCCTTTGGAACGTATTCGTGCGGAGGTGCAGGTTTGTGTTGAATCTTTGTCTGCGTTTACCGGATCGTTGCAAGAGATGGGCGGCGGTACGAAAGCGGTCGGTCGTGACTTGGCTGTTCTGGTTCAAAGCGTACAAAACATATCGCAAGCGGAATCCGTATTGACCGCGAATAACGCCAAAACCAAAGCCGCGTTTAGTGTGCTATCGGATGCGGTCAACACTGTAATTGAACCTGTTAATGCTTTAGCGGCAAGTGAGAAAATTTTATCTGATATTTTATCTAGCGGGGCAGATGATCAGGCGTTATTGAGTAAGCGTTATGATGAATATGGTAAATTATTGCAATCCGGCAAAATTTCGCAAGAAGAGTATGACGAATCTTTACGGGTTGCGGCAACGTCATTTGCGAATGCGCAATCCGGCGTATCTGTTTATTCCAAATCTATTTTGGGGTTAGTTGATTTACTGTCGCAGGGTACGATTAGTCAAACGGCGTATGAGCAGCAGCTTGCGAATGCGAAACAGGGTTTTGAGGTTATTGTTGCGCCGATTGAACAATATGGGGAGGCGTTGCGGAAGGCTTCGGAGGAAGCAGCCAAGCTGGGTGAAACGGTGGCGGAAGCTGAAACGCAGGGTCAGTCAAAAGCCGTTCCTGCGGATGCGCCGGAAGAGGGTCAATCGAAGACGGCTTCTGTAGACGCGCCGAAGAAGGGTCAGTCAAAAACGGCTCCTGCGGATGAGTTTGATGCGCCGGATGAGGCGTTTAAAAAGGCGAGGTCTGCGGTTGATGTGTACAAGCAAGCTGTTGCCGCGTTGGATGAGGCTTTGCGAGAAGGACAGATTAGTCAAGCGGTGTATGAGAGGGGGCTTTTGGATGCGAAGTCGTCGTTGGGTGTGGTTGTATCGGAGGCTGACAAGTATCGTGTATCGTTATTGCAGCTTGAGGAGTCGTTGGATAAAAGCGTGATTTCGCAACGTGAATTTGATGACGCTGCGGAAGCGGCGCGGGCGAGTTATGCCGGTTCGTATTCAGCGGCGGCTGATTATGGTAAAGCGATCAAAGATTTGCAAGAAAAGTATGACGCGGGTGCGATCAGTCAATCTGAATATCAGTCGCGGCTGTCTACGTTGAAAGATGGTTTTGGTCTTGTTACGTATTCTGCGGACGCGTATTCTACGGAAATGCTCAAATTAGAGGAGGCGTTGAAGGCTGGTGCGATTTCGCAACAGGAATTTGACGCGGCGGTTGAATCGGCGAGTAAATCAATTGATGAAATGACGGTGGCGTTATCGGCGTGTATTTCAGTGCCGTTATTGGGTTTTCTTGTCGGCAATGTCTACGCGGCGGCGGATTTTGAGCAAGCGATCAAAAAGGTGCAGCATACATTGGGCGATTTGACTTCGCAAGCTAATAAGGTTGGTGATGTTAGCGGTTTGCAAGCGTTGACGGCGGCGGCGGGCAAATTTGCGGCGGAGTTTGGTGTGGAGATGGGTGATGTTGTCGAGAGTGTTGAGCATTTGGGCAAAGTCGGATTCAATACGGCGCAAGCGTTGGCGGTTTTGGAGACGGTGATGAAGGCATCGGTTGCTGGCGGTGTGGTGATGACGGAAGCGGCGGATGAGTTGGCGGGGGCGTATAGGGCGTTGGGTTTGTCGATGGAGGAGACAACTGAAAGGATAGCGGCAAACTTCCAGTACTTGGCGAATCAGTATGCGATAGCGGCAACTCAAACTTCGAGCGGGGTGAAGGATTTTGCGGAGGCGATGTCGAGTGGTGCGGGTGAAGCGACTCGTGTTTTCGTTTCGGCGACAAATGACATGCAACAAGCAGTCAACACGACAATGGCGGTTTTGTCGGTGTTTGCAAAAACCGGATTTGCGGAAGGTCAAAAAGCCGGTGAAATGTTCGGGGTAGTTGTTGACAACATCACCAAATCGATCAACGAGCATCGTGAGGCGTGGACGACGTTGGTTGGTTTTAATCCGATTGATGATTTGACGGGGCAATACAAGGATTTAGGGTCAATATTGGATACGTTGTCGCAACGTTTCGGGCATTTGGAGGGGGAGATGCTCAAAGTTGCGCTGTCTCAATTGGGTTTTTCGACGGCTGCGATTCGGGCGATTGAGCCGTTGCTTAAAAACAATCAGATGTTGGCGGAATTTAGGGAGGCTTTGGGAGCTGGTGAGGATTCTTTGGATAGTTTGGCGGATACGTTGGGCGGTGGTTTGTACACGGAGCTGAACAAATTGAAGGGGGCGTTGCAAGCGGTTGCGGTATCTTTGGGCAATGATCTGTTACCCTATGTTACGGCGGTGATGGGTGAAGTGCGCCGGTTTATTTCGGTGTTTAGTGAGATGCCGCAAACGTTGCGGTTGGCTGTTAGCGGATTTGCGTTATTTGTTGGCGGTTCGGCGGCGGCGGTTGGCGGGTTGGCGGCAATGCGTATATCGGCGGGGATGGTGTCAAAGGAATTGGGGATGATTCGGATCATAGCACTGCGATCACTTTCGCCGTTGCTGCTAATGGTTAAATTGCCGTTTATGCCATTGGTTAGTGGAGTGAGTGCGTTGACAGCGGCTTTCAAAGCAGTTGCGATTGGGGCGCGTGTAGGTTGGTTGTCTGTGCTGGGGCCGGTAGGACTTGTGATTGCTGGTATTGCGGGTGTGACGGCGGGTGTTGTTGCGGCTGCCAAAATATTCCAAATGTTTGCCAACAACGACTTAACATCGAGTCGACTCTTTGCCGGATTGAAGAAAATTATAGATGTTGTCAGGGCGGTTGCGTCGAATTTTCAGGGTTCGATGAAGATTATTCAGGAGTATCTTGACGAAGTCACTAACGGCGGTTTGTCTGCGTTTATTAAGGGGGTTGTGGATGGTGCGTCGGCAGCCGGTGATGCTCTGTTGGTGATTGGTAAAAATATTTTGATGTTTTATGCGAAGGTTGCGGATGGGATTGTGTATGCGTTTGATGTTGCGTGGAGTTTGATTACGGGGGGTGCGCCTGCGGAGTTTGGCAAAGTTTCGACGATGTTGGAGGCGATTATTGGAGGTGCGAATGAGTTAGCGAATCGGCTTCTGGATGGTGCTGCGTCGGCGAAGGCGCAACGAGACGAATTGGACAAAACGAAGGCAACTTTGGAGGACATAAAGAAGTCGGTCAATGAAGAGATTACATTGCAAACGGAAGCGGCAAGAACAATCCAAGAAAAAGCGGAGGCGTATCTCAAACAACAGCGGACATTGGGGATGACAAGTGAGATGGCTGAAATTTGGGAGATGGAGTACAAGTTGATTGGTGATGCGGAGTCGCGGCTTGTCGGTTACAAGCAACGTTTAGCGGATTTGCAGAAGGCGAAAGAACAGTATGCGGGCAAAAATACGGCGGATATGACAGATGAGGAGCGCAAGGCGTATGACAATTTGAATGCGTCGATTGATTTGACCGAGCGTCAATTGAATGCGTTGACTGATCAGACGGCAAGGAATCGGGCTGAAATTGACAAGTTGCGGACATCGTGGTTAATGTTGCAAGCGGCGCAGACGGGACAAGCTATGAAGGAACAGATACGTGATATTCAGTTGTCGGTGTATTCGTTGGTTAAGGGTGAGCGTGCGGCGACGGATTTGGATATGCGGATGAAGGGGGTTGCGGAATCGACGCGGAAGGCGCGTTTGATGGCAATGGATTTGCAGAAGTCGATGGAGGGTGAGAAGTCGGCTAGGGACGAGGTTCGTTCGTTGCGGGAGCGGGTAAATTCGATGGCGTTGGGTGCGGATATGGCGCAACGTTTCGCGTTGTCTATGTCCGGTGCGTCTGATGCGACAATTCAACAGGTCAAATTATTGCAAGCCCTGAATAATCAAATGTCGGCGATGGAGCAATATACGCAAGAGGCTGACAATTTGATGAACTCGATGAGTGATGAAAAGAAGTTGAGCAATTATGGGAATTTGATAAAGAAGTATGAGGGGATGTTGGAGGCGGGGTTGATTGATGCGCAGGCTTATGCGAGGGCGACGGCGGATGCGTATGGGAAGATACAGGAGGAGTTGCATGTACGGGTAACTTTGGAGGGGTTGGATGATTTTAACGCGACATCGGTCAAGTTTATTAAGCGGATGCAGGAGATGGCGGTTGGTGGCAACATGAAGATCAAACCGCCGAAAGCTGCGGCGGACGTGATGCAATCCGAGCGGCAAGCGACGGCGAAGGCGGTTGCTGAAATACAAGCACTCCAAAAGAAGGCTGCGGCTTTGAGGAAACAGGCGGAAAATGCGGTTGGTGAATCGAAGGAGGTTTATGCGGGTAGAGCGGTCAAGGTTGAGGCGGAACTTGCTCAAAGGCAAGCTGCGTTAGCGGAACGTGAAAAGATGAAATCGCAGTATCAGCGGAATGTTGCGGCGGGGCGTTCGCGTGAAGCGAGGGATGCGAGGGGCGTGTTGGTTGGGGCGGATCAAAGGCAAGCGGACGAAGAGGCGGCTGCGAGGCGCGCGATGCCAGGTGCAGAGCAACAGGTACAGTACCAGCAAGCTGTCCAAAATTACGCGAGTGTCCGCAATCAATCGGCTGTCATTACGGGCAATATCCAGACTTTGAAAGATGAGTACAAAAAGAAGTTGAATGTTGCGGGTACGCCGTCTGCGGAGTTGGATGAGTTGCGGGCAAAGATAGCGGAACAAGAACAGTTGTACGCGCAACAGAAGGAGGCGGAGAAGTCTGCAAAGGCGAAGGTTGATGAAACGGTCAATGCGTGGGCTGCAACCGGTAATCCGATGGCGACGGCGTTGCAAGCTGCGCCGTTGCGGGAAGATGAGTTTATCAGCAAGTTTGAGGACGCGGCAATGCAACCGATGATAGCGGCGTTTGATGCTCATGCGGACGGTATGGTTGCGTTGGTCAAAGCACAGCAAGATTTGGAAGCAGCAACGCGGGAGTTAGCAAATACGATGCTGAATGCGCCGGAGTACGCACAATACAAGCAAGCGGAAGCGGATGTTGCCAAAACACAAAAAGATTATGACGCAAATGCGGCTGCTTTGGCGGATGCTGATAAGCGGAGTACGGACGTAGAGGCAAGGTACAAAAAGGCGGTAGAAAAAAACAATCCTGAAACAATGCGTAAACAACTATTGGATGCAAGAGTGGCATCGGTTGTTACGGGGGTTGATGCGGGTGATGTTAAGCATAGTCACAAGGAGGCAGCTAAAGCGTGGAAGTTGATTGAAAAGGCGACGGGCAAAGCCGGATGGAAGGGGCAAGCGATTGATAAAGAATTATATAACGCGGCGATGGTGATGCAGCAAAAGCGGTCACAAGGGGACGAACTTTGGAAAGATGTTTCCGATGAAGAGATGGTCAGCAGGATAACACATTACAAGAAGGACTCGGATAGAGTCCGCAAAGGACAAAAAGAGGGTAAATCGTATGACTTTAATATGAAGGATCACGAGACTGCCGCCAATGAGATTAAACAGTTGGAAACGGAGGCGGAGAAGCTTGGTGCAGAGTGGGAGGAGTTGCGGAAAAAACAGGAGGTTCTAGGAGTTGCCAAGTTAGAGGCGCAGGCAAAATTTGACGACGCAAAAAGCAATGTTTCACCGGAACTTATCGCGCAGATGGACGCGCAAAAGGGGCGTGTTGACGAATTGAATAGACACAAGTCAACATTGGCTGCTGCTGTTCCGCACGTCTTCAATGGAGTTTCGCCTGATGTAGTAGCGGGCGGTGCGTCTGGTATTGAAGGGGTGTTGCCTCCAAGTGATTTTGCAGCGTTACGGGGACTCGACTTAAGGAGGAAGAAAGGCAGCGATCCCTATGCTGGTATGCCTCCTGAACTACGAGCAATGGGAGCTGTAACCGAGCAAGAACTACAAGCAATTCAGCAAGCGGGCAGTCAAGATGACCAATCTCGTGGAGCGGCGAGGGCTGTTTTGGATAAGATAGAGGGCGAACTCAAAGCGTCTATAAAAAACAATATGCTGGATGATAACGCTTACAACCGTATTGCTCTTTTGCCTGAACCTTCCTTGCCTAAAACTTTCCCGTCAGGTTCTACGCTTCCGCCTTCCGTCTCTTCTGACATTTATGGTCAAAGCAGTACGAACAATCGTATGATACAGCAGGCGAAGGATCAATACAACGCTCTCCAAAGTGGAGTGATACCTGATATGTTGCGTTTTGTCGAGCCGCAAAACATGCCTTTTTTGCAACAGGAACAATTCCCTGTACCTGTCCCCGCATTACAAGAGAAGTCACTAACAGCAGACCCGTTTTTTGTGCCGAATGGACAAGAACCGGATAATAAGATAAGTATAGCGATGCTTGAGCAATTGATATTGATTGCCAAAAACACGGCGAACTCGTTTGAGATTGAAACGGTTTCGTTGTAAGCGGCATACTTTATAACCCATAACCAAATAAACTATGACAAATTCACCATACCTACCCCAACCGATGCCGGACGGTTATGAGCCGGACGAAACGTTTTCGCAGTATTACGGGTATACTATCCCGTTGTATGCGTTTCCAACTCAAGCGGTTATGACGGGTCTTTTGGACTGGACTAGCAAGGAATCGTTGGAAGATGTCGGTGGTATGCAGATATTGGTACGCACGTATACGGTTGTTTATTCGGTTAAAGGCGTAGCGAAGTACAGTGACCCGAATAAACCGGAGTACATTGAGCCGTTGATGGGCGATACACCAAGATCAGTCATGGAGGCGGCTGGTTTACCGATGCCGTATTCAGCGTGTCCTTTTGATCCTGAATGTCGTTGTATATCCAAGTCGGCAAAAAAGCGGCATGATCCGAAAGAGAAGGGTGAGTATTGGGAGGTAACGTGTGAATTTACATCAAAGCCGTCGAAGTTTTGTATGGAGAGGGCTATAGAAGACCCGTTAATGCAACCTCCGGTAGTTACTACGTCGACGCGGACAGTACGCCGAACTGCACGGTTTAATTTTGTGACGACCTTTGAGCGTAAGGTTGATGACATTTGGGTTGTGCCTGGCCCAGGTCTACCTCCTATCCAGGTTCCTTACGAGTATTGGGCAATAATAAATTATCCGCGACCGCTACTGATGTCAAATGGTATGTTGATGGATGATGTGGAGGTGGATTCGACTGAAGGTCAGGTCTCAATAACGTACAATAGCGCGATGTTTGATCCGTCTGTTTGTTATGGTCTTTTGAATCATACTAATTATGACCCGATGTGGGGGCATTTTCCTGGTACGATAGAATATTCCGGTTTTTCGTGGTCAACAGAGTATTATGGTACATGTCTCATGTATTACAAGTTATCGTTTACTTTCGATGTAAAAGGAGTTACAGGTTATACAGCGGCGGGTGATCCTCAATACGGGTATTATCAATGGATAGCTGATCACGGTCAATTGTATATTCCTGATGGGGTAGATAATGTTCGGGCGAATTTGCGACCGGCGAGGACGGCAGATGGATCGGGTTTGATGGAAGTGTTCTTGGACGGTGATGGTCATGCGTTACCTGGACAAGTTGATTCGGCGGGTTACGGTACAAATACGACTTTTGATCCATCAACTGTGTTCATACACCAAGTTCAACCGTATCCAATGGCTAATCTTTTACTTTTGGGCGTACCTCCAGATTTAATCGTGTAGGTGTTTGCCGCAAAGAGAGGTGTGCTAAACAAACAAAAACTAAAAACTAATTTATGTCACAAACTACTAATAAGATAACGTCGGTATTGACGATTGCGGGTGATTATGTGGATTCGGGGCGTGTTCCGCTTCATATTGGGATTGAGCGTTCGTTCAGGGTTGCGGGTGAGGATGTGAGTCCTGTTGCGAAGACGTTTAAGTTGCCCAAGTCAACATTCTCCACCGAAATCCCGTTAAAGCCGCAAGGTTGGGGTGAGTGTTCTGCGTGGATCGTAATCCAAAACAGTACGGGTCAAAATCGGCAGGTTTACCCGACAAATCAGCAACGTATACAAGAATTGGTTGCGGATGTTTGGATTGGGTCGGAATCGGTGCCGGAGTTATTGCGTGTTCGGTCGGGGATGTTGTCGGCGTTTGAGCCTGTTGAGCTTGATGGTCTGTATTTATATTCCCCGAATGCCGATGCGGTGGTCAAGGTAACATATTATCCTGTAGGGTAATGCGGGAAGCGGGCAGCGTAGAGACGCAATGCCTTGCGTCTCTTTAATGCGTATAGCGGGGTGCGGGAAATGCGGAATTATGAATTAGAAATTAGGAATGCGGCAGGAAGACATTCCTAATTCCGCCTTCCTAATTTAATAACCCCGCTTCCCGTCTAATGGCAATAATAGAACAAGTCTAATATTACGTCAAAAAAAATTATGATAACCGGTGTACGTGTAGGTTTTAAGTCGGGGACTCGTGTGGAGTTGGACGCGAAAGCGGCTGGCGGGCAGTTGCGCGCCGGTTCGTTTTATGTTGCGGACAATGTCGTTTATTTTGCAACGTCTGCATCGACGTATACGGTGTTGACTAATCTGGTTGGGTCTGGCAATGGTGAATCGACTGATTATGCGTTGCCGTTGGGGTTGGTTTGTTATTCGGGTTGGTTTGAGCCTGTTGTGGAGAATACGGCGGGTACGTGGTTGCGGATGGATGGTTTGGCAACTGTTCCTGTGGTTCAGTATCCTAATTTGACCGGATTGGTTGGTTTGCTTGAGGTGTTTCCGAGTATGCCTCAATTGGTGTTTGATTTGATGACTTCTAATGACTTGCCGTCTCCGCAAGTTGCTTCCGCTAGTACGCAATTGATGGTAGGTACTTATCCGATTTATGCGTATTTTGCGTTTGACCAATGGGAGTCGACGTGTTGGATTTCGGCAACTGGGTTGTATGCGTTGCAGCAGGGTGTTGGTGATGCGCAATGGTTGCGGATTGATTTAGGTGTGTCAAAAACAGTTAGGGCGTATACAATTGACACGCGAAAGGTTGGTAACAATTACCCTGTTTCGTGGTTATTTCAGGGTTCGATGGACGGGCTGGTTTGGGACACGTTGGATACGCAAACGAATGGTGGTCTGGATGATGCGGAAAACAGTCACAAAGTGTTCCCGATTCTTAACGAGTTTGCGTATCAATTCTATCGTTTGTACATCACCAAAATTCCGATGAATGCTGTCAATCAATGCGCCGCTATACAGTTCTTTGGGTTGTATGATAGTTCTGATTTCGAGGTGAATGTTGAGTTACAGAATTACGTAGGAGAAGCGATTCCGGCAAATGATGCGGGCGAATCGGCGTATATGCTGATAAAGTCCAATTTTATTGACAGTTTGCGGTATATTGCCGGTGACAATATTGAGATTGTTGAGGGTGAAAGCGGCAAGCGGATAATAAATGCGTTGGTTGATTTATCTAATTATTACGCCAAAACGGAGTTTCACGAAGGCGATAATATTCATTTTGACATAGACGCAAACGGTATAACGATAAATGCCGATGTGCCGTCTTATGATTTGACGCAATATTACCGAAAGGATCAGCTAGTTGCGGGCAATAATATTACATTTGACACGAGCAATAATCAACTCACAATTAGTGCTGCGGGCGGAGGCGAACCTGGCGGTGAGGATGGTCTCTCTGCGTATCAGATTTGGCTTAATGCTGGCAATACGGGTTCGGTTGCTGATTTTCTTGCGTCGTTGATAGGAGAGGATGGTCTCTCTGCGTACCAGATTTGGCTTAATGTCGGTAATACGGGTTCGGTTGCTGATTTTTTGGACTCGTTGATAGGAGAATCCGGTACGGCTGCGACGGTGGAGATTGGGGATGTTGTGACTTTGCCAGCGGGTTCGGCGGCGACGGTGGAGAATGTTGGTTCGGCGACTCATGCGATTTTGGATTTTGGGATACCACAAGGAGAGCAAGGAGAGGATGGTGATGGTGAGGGGACGACGGACTACAATGATTTAGAGAACAAGCCGCAGATTGAGAGTGTGGTGTTGGAGGGCAATCGTAGTTTATGGGAATTTGGGGTAGCGAAGTATCGGGCTGGTACGAATGTTACGTTGACGAGTGGTGACAATATCGGTGAATTGAAGATCAACGCGGCGGGGTATACGTTACCGATTGCGAGTGACGTGTTATTGGGCGGAGTCAAGATAGGTGCAGGATTGGAAATTTCGCCCGATGGTACGGTAGCTGTTGATACCAATTTCGGCTTTCAATATAAAGTCCAAAGAGTATATCTCCCTGAAATGCCTCCGCTTAATTACACCGATCCTGCAACCAATGCACCTTTTTATCAAACGGATGTAATCTACCTGCATTTTAAGACTGTTGCAGATGAGCGGGTAGGTTATGAGGATTATGCAGTTAAGTTTGAGTTGTTGTATGCGCCTCCGTTTCCTGTTGAGCCTGATACGTATGGTGATGTTGTGTTTTCAACAATACCTTCTGATTGGCAAAACCGTATTGTTTACACACCCGATGGTGCGATATACAGACAATTTGCGGATACGGTCAATACACGTATTAGGACATATCGCTATTCTTTTGACAATCCGTACATATACCAATTTGATGCGTATGTTTTTGCGGAGTCTGTTTTAGAAAAGGTTTCGGGTGCGGTTGTTAGAGGTGGTAGTGCTTCTTATGTTTTGCCGATTGCTTCGACTTTTACGTTGGGCGGGGTAAAGATCGGCGAAGGGCTGACGATGGGTGATGGTGGTGTACTGCGCGTGACGAATATGGGGTTAAAAGAAGTTAGTTCGTCTTTGTTAGTGCAGGATACGAAAAAGTTGTTTTGGAATCAGTTTGTGGTACAAGACAACGCGCCGGTTGTTCCTGTTATTACTGGCTGGCAGATTAGGACGTATGGTAGACCGGATGTGTCTGGGTGGTACATAAATGTTTTGCCGGATGAGGATAGTGTGTTTCTAACGCTTGTTTATCCGGCACATGTGGTTACGTTGTCTGGTTCTATTGTTACAGTTACTACTTATGAAACGCCTGAATCGGAGCCGTCGGTTGAGCAAATTGATGTGGAGACGCACCCTGCGAGTCAATTGCACTTAAAATTCAATTGGACGTATGCGAACAGAAATTATTATACTGGAAACGCGGTATATGTTGAAGCGATTTTTGCAGAGATTGAGGTGCCTTCGGAATTTGGCGGCAGTGAACTCTCTGGTTACGTGGATGGTACGACTTTTCAAACGTTCACTCAAAACGGACGGCTTGAGACGTTGTGGTGGTATCACGAAAATCGGTGGTGGTGGGATGATTGGTGGTATCGCGGGTGGCGTGATAGGTGGGAATCTGATTGGTGGATTAACTGGTTTTTTGAGTGGTTTGAAGACAACGCTCCCGAAGGGGTTATCGGAGAGAAGGGTGACAAAGGTGACACGGGACCGCCAGGACCGCCAGGACCGGTGGGTCCGGCGGGAGAGAGTATACAGGGACCGCCAGGACCGCCAGGACCGGCGGGTCCGGCGGGAGAGGGTATACAGGGACCGCCAGGACCGGTGGGTCCGGCGGGTCCGGCGGGTCCGGCGGGTCCGGCAGGAGCCGATGGATTAGGTCATACGATCCAATTCTACGCTTCGACCGATGCAAATGCCCCAACAGTCGGCAGTTCTCTTGCGTCGGGAACGATTGTGATGATTTATGAGGTGTAGAGCCGCAATGCCTTGCGTCTTTATGATACAGCGGATCGCTAAAACGTATTGGTTATATTAAATACCCCAACCAAAAAAGAGATTATGATTCTATACGGCACGGGTAACGCAAAAGAGATATCCTCCGGTGTGCTATCAGTCGGGGGAACAGGTAAGAATCTCAAACAGGTTTTGTATGGTGTAAATGGAGTTGCAAAATTGGTGTTTCCGTCGTGGGAGTATCCCAATCCATTATGGGAGATAACGAATCCCAACGGGCAGGTCGTTTGTTATGTTGTCGGATTGAGGTGTCCTCGTGCTGTTTTGAATAGCACTGCGTATTTTGTCTTTTCGTGTGCGGGCGAAGATGAGTCGTCGTATTTCTCTGGAGATGAGTGGGATTGGTATGGATTGGATGAGGGGTTGGGGCTTGAACGAGATGTATGGTGGGACTCGCAATATCCGACTCGATTGGATGTTGATCTGATTGAAGGACAGCCTGTTTACGGGGAGACAAAGGACTTTTTTTGGTTGATCCGCCATAAGGCAGGCGTTTTCCCCGCCGTTGACAAACTTGCGAGAGTACGGGTATATTTTTACGATTCTTCCATGATTGCTAAGGATATAATGCGTGCGGTTGTACAAACAAACGAAATGGACATGGAAAAATTTGTACTTTGGAATATAATTTCAGGTCAGTCTCCGTATTACGTGTACGCTGTATGGGATTTAGGCGGAATGGTCAAAGCACGATGGGATGGTGTATCTCCATCAATTGATTTGTCTTATTGGAATGGGGGGATTTTGGAAGACGCTGCTTACGGAATAGGAGGATCGATCACAATTCCGCTCGTGTAAGCAGGCAAGAGAAGCTGATAACTTAACCAAAAACAAATTAAAATGATCTTATACGGTGTAGACAGCAAAGCCAAACACATTATCTCCGGCATAGTGCCTGTAAACGGGGGGGGGGGGCAGGTAAAAAGTTGGTGCGTGTTCTTTATGGTGATCCTAGTGGAGTTGCGCGGCAAGTCTTCCCTTCTATAAATACTCTCGGCGAGATTCTTTTGATGTGTATTCATTCGAGGTCAACTCCCAACCGACCGGATGCTAATTTTGGCTATTACTTTTGTTGCAAGAGTTATGAAAATGGAGAATGGTCTACTGAGTATGAGGATACTCCGTTTGTTCCGTTGGGGAGATCAATAGACGTTCGACAGGGTATCGGTTTTAACGTACAAGCCGAGACGGATACCTTTGGGAGTATAGTTTCGACTATAAATGGGTCTACCAAATTTGGGCAGTTGGTTATTGCTTATCCTGTACTAGCCGTTAGCAATCCTGCATTCGGAGTAGCGAACAACGGCGAAAAGGTGGAGTATGTTATTTTCGGTGGTGGTGAGCAATATTCAGAATGGGTGTGGTATTCAGATTGGCGGCTTACGGATGTTCTGGCGAAATCGTCAAAACCCTATCAAGATAATCCCGATTACGATATGTGGACACCAGAGGAAGGCAGTCACAACGGGTTGTATTTTTTCGGCAGTATTACTTGTATCTCGTATAAAGTCGAGTCTATTGACATCTGATTTATTGTTTAGCGCGCAGATCAGTAGGATTTGTGCGGATTTTTTCTGTTAATGCTCTTTACTTGCGAATATCCTTAAAATCTGCGTTATTTGCGTGCAAAAAACAAATTTTTGTGAATGTGGATACTAAATAGTGTATATTCTAATAGTGTGTTTTTGCTTATTTTTTGAACGTAAAAAGAGGTGAGTGATGGTGACTGATTTATCAAATATAGATGTTTTTTTCAATGATCTGCATCAACCGCAGAGACCTGAGTCTATTGAAACGTGTGTTGAGCGGATACGGAGTGCGGCTAGAGACGCAAACATTACGACTGAGCCGCTAGATATACGAGCGGTTGTTGCGGAGTTGTTCAAACTCAAAATAGAGGAAGCTGATTTAGGAAGGGATGTTTGCGGTTTTCTTGAAAAAGCAGGTTGCGACTGGCAAATGTACATCAATATTCGCGCAAGCGACGGGCGTAAACGGTTTGTGATTGCGCGTGAGCTTGGGCATTTTGTTTTTTATAGGGATAAATACATTGCTGATGCGTCGTTGAAGCCTACTTCATTAGTCTTTCGCTATGACGAAACAGACCCGATTGAGCGGCAAGCGACTGATTTTGCGTTGGCGTTAATGTTGCCGAAGAATGTCTTTATGGCTTACATTGAAAGAAGTTGTATTACGATTGAAAAACTTTCCTATATATTCGGAGTGTCTACGTCGGTAGTGACTTGCCGTGCAGCTAAATTGGGCTGTCTTCTGTTCTTAAATTAGCATCGGGTTAAATGCGGCGTATTTTTTTTGAAAGCGGTCGACACAAGATTTTGTTTTTCGTGTATGATGTTGTTTCGTTTGTTTTTACCATAACCCTCTTTTTATGAAGGAAAAATAAGATGAATAATAACAATGTTGCGGATATATCCGTATTCGAGTCGTTGCAAGCTAACCAACATGCCAAAACTGGCATGAGTCAGATGAGTGTGTTTAATGTATCGCCTGCATACAAACGGATAACAGGTGACCTCGATAAGGATTTTGCTGCACTGGAACGGGCGTACAATGATGCGTTGGAACATGCAGCAGTAGTCGAAAAAGGTATTAAAACATTGCAGGAATATAAAAAATTGTCGGATGAGTGGAGTCCTCTGGTGAGAATTAAGCAGGCAGATCTGACACCCGAACAACAAAAACGTAAGAACGAGCTTTCGTCACGTAAGGAGAGTTTAGACGACGCTCTTTCTGAAGTACGGTTTCCGGCACGTCAATTACCTAACGATGTTAGTAAAGTTGAGGAGTTGAAGAAAAAGATTACCCGAAGTCTTACATTGGCGGCAGAAGTACCGGTACATGACACAGATGATCTCGCTGCATTTAAAGAGCTATTGCTAAAAGCGGCACCCGATCAAAAAACTAACCTAGAACGGGAGATCAAACGCCTCCCTAAATTCATAAAAGAAGATAGCGAGCAAGTAGCAAAAGATCAGCAACGTCTTGCAAAGATCAAACCAATACCGAGTAAGGTGACGGCATTAGCAGCGCAAGCGAAAGCGTTATACGGATAAGGAAAAACAACATCCCAAAGGAGACGAACCAGACCTGTTACAGCCTCAAACTGTAACAGGTCTTTGTGCATATTTGCATTGTTTACAAGGAAAAGTAGTATTCTTTGATTTTTTCTGCCATTAGTTTCCTTCTTAACGCTAAAAATTCTTTGTAGTTTTTAAAATCCATGTTTGTTATTTCTTTTGGAATGCAGTTCTCTTTTAGGTTTTCTTGTAGTTCTTCTTCGCTGGAAATGCCGCAAATACGCTCTTTTTTAGAGGGTGTTTGCATCTGTTTTCGTACTAATTCAAAGTATTCTTGTGGCGGACTGTTACCGATAGCTCTGTTGATTTCTGCTTGTGTGCATGCGTAATTAGCAATTTGATTGTAGTCGGTACGTTCAAATCCATTCTTTTTGAGATAGTCGCGTGGGAATAGGTGGTGTATGTCACTACGATTTTCAATGAGATTGCGTACAATGTCCCTATCGGACAAGAATCCTTTTGTGTTTGCTTTTACTTGTGCGGCAAGGAAAACGCGAAAAAGTGGACTGTTTGCTACGGAAGTATCGAGGTTTTGCACGAGAGTTGTATTCCAATATGTGTCTGACAACGTGGCATCTTCGTGTTCTTTCAAAAGTTGATCAAATGGTTTAGTTGAGATGTGTCTAATATCTTTGTCAAAACTACTTTCAGCACCGCGTGAAAAATGACCTGTTAATATGGTGTAGACAAACCACCGGCAAACGTACTTTCCGATGTCGGCTTCGGCGTATTTTAGTTCTTTGAGTTTGAGGTAGACGATGTACGCAAAATTTAGAGCGTTTTGTGTTTGAATAAGTTGGGGGGCAATAAATCCGGCAGACTTGATGAACATTAAAAAGCGGTTAAAGTTAGATTCGTTTACGAAGTTGAGTACGCCTTTTTTTAGGGTGGCGAAAGACTGTTCGGCAATTGTGTCTTCGTATGACCTTGTTTCAAAATTCCTGCCGGATAGCAGACTGACTAAATCAGAAAGATCGCCTCGATTAAATTGTGAAGTAAAGGCTACGCGGAGTAGGTCTGTATACTTTGGGTTGTATAAGTCGTCTTTTTCATCTTTTAACCACTGTATTTTGCGAAAGAAGTCAGTTTCAGTAAATTCTTTGTCTTTTACAATATTCTTGTAAAAATCAGGTTCTTCTGCCAAATGACAGAAGTAGTCAATAGCTTTTCCAAGTTCACTGCCTTTGTATTTTTTGTTTGATACGATTTTGCTCATAACGAAATCGGCTTGGCTTAATGCTGTTCCTGCTGAATTGATTCGTATAAAAATTTCGGTTATCGTTTCGATCTCTAATCCGGCAGACAGCTCTATAAGTCCTATTGTTTTTTCCGGTATTTTGTCGAGTCTTTCGATACCTTCTACTGCTGTTGCTTCATCTACATCGGGATTTAGTTTAAGATAGTTTTTGACTAGGCTGTAGGATGAGCTGCTACGTATTACTTCCGAAATATCTGGAAGCCATTTTTTATCTTTTAGAATAGCTGAATTTTGGACTTCAAATCTCGCTTCAATTGGATGGAATGCTATTTTTATTTTTCTTGTTTCATAATTGCTGTCGGTAATGTCGTGACCAAGTAGGGCAGCTTGTAGTGCTTTGATTCGTTGTTGCCCGTCGATTATGATTGTTTCGCCTTTGCTGACACCTCCGCCTTTTAGCTGTACATCATGGTTTAACCATGTGACAACGTAGCCTATGGGGTAGCCTTGATATAGGCTGTCAAGTAAATCGCGTACTTTAGTAGCGTTCCACACGAACGGTCGCTGGATTTCAGGGATGACTATATCTTTGCTGTTTATTATTTGGCTGATTTTCCAGTTTCTGATACTGTATTTGTCTGTTTTGTTAAATTTGGATTCCATCGGTAATGCCTATAATGAAGGTTATTTGTTTTCTTATCGAAGAGACTGCCCCTCCGAAACTCCGAAGAGTCTACTGTATTTTGCGGATATTTTTATATTTTTTTGCATTATTTATGCCAAAATGCTCACCAAAGGTGTATTTATAACGATTTTTTCGTTTAACCGCTCTTTCGCCGACACAATATTATTCTTTTCTTGTACAATACCCTTTCGTTTACGTTTGTGTGGTGATTTGTTGTAAGCGGACAGGGTTACTTTGTCTACTTGTTACGGATCGCCGTGTTGTTTAATGTTTTTAGATATTAAGGGGAATAAGATAGATAATAGTAATGTAGCTGATATAGCGGTATTTGAATCGTTGCAGGCTGATCAACATGCCAAAACAGGCATGAGCCAGATGAGCGTGTTTAATACCGTCGCAATTCGTGAGAAAGCGGGTAAGTTAGAGGCGCAGGTTATGGGACTTGAAAACGATTTTTTCAATAAATACGGCGGTAAGGGGTATGAGGAACGTGGTAGGGAACGCATGTCTTATAAAAGTAAAATGCAACCTATAGTAAAAATGCTGGAAAAGGTTGTGGCTGACGAGAAAAAACGTATTGGTGTATCTGGTCACGCTAATCCTAGTTCTAAGAATAAGGATGAGCAAGACCTTGCATTTGCTGAAGCGAGACTCAAAAGTGCCGAATTCGTAATGAAGAATCTTGATGAGTAGACTTGTTCCAAAACTTAAAAAATGCGATAGGCGTGAAGCGGGAGGGCGTTAGGCATTAGGTCTGCTACCTCCCGTTATCTGCCTAATAGCAGTAAAGGAACACGTCTAGTAACGTTTTATATGTGAAAGGAAAAATAAAATGGATAACAATGTAGCGGATATATCAGTATTCGAGTCGTTGCAGGCTGACCAACACGCTAAAACGGGTATGAGCCAAATGAGCGTGTTTAATGAGACCCCTGAATTTTCCAAAAAGGCGGCGGGTTTGGATGCTTTGTTGGACGGGTTGGTTAAAGATGCGAAAGTAATATCGGAGGTTAAAGTTAAGTTTTCTGGAGCGCGTAACTCGGTTTTGAAACCGCTTTTGAGGGCGTACAGATATAATGAGACAGAGCCTTCTACTGAAAGAGAGCGTCTTACGCAGCTTACGAGATCGAGCCTCAAAGCGGAACACAAAAAGGCAGAGCAATTGTTCAAGGAAGCGGAGGTTGTTCGTAGAATGGCTCCTGATTTTAAGAGGCGGAAGAGTTTGGTTGATAAAAAACTAGCTGAATTGGAGACGGTAGTGGCGGTGCATGATTCTGCTGGTAGTTTGGCGGTTAGTCGTAGTAAGGAAGCGACGGAGGATAGGAATGCGTTGAAAGAGTACAAGCTTAAGGCGTATAGGGCTGCTTTAGGTGCTTTTGCTGAAGCAAAGGAGGACGTTGATGATGTTCTTAGCGGTATAGCGTTTTACGAAGAGCCGTTACGCAAGTACATGTCTCGTTAAGTGTTTATTCTTGTGAATTGTTTTGTTCGAGTAGTTGTGAGACGAAGTTTTTGATGCATTCGGTTGGGATGAGTGTGCGTTTTCCGATGTGGATGGTTTGTATTTTGTTTTGTTTGATCAAGTTCCAGATGGTTCTTGTGGACACGCCGAGAGTTTTTGCGGTATTGTTTATGTTTAGTGCTATGGGTGTGTTGGTGTGGTTTTGTGTTGTTGGAGTGCTGGTGTGGTTTGGGATTATGGGTGTGTTGAATGTGTTTTGGGTGGAGTTTTGTGGTCTGGTGGGTGTCATTTTATTGTGGTTTTGTTATGATTTGGGGTGGGTGTTACGGTTTCAGAATTGAGGAGGAACGTTATAATTGGAAGATCACAACGAACCCCTGCAATAAAATACAAAACAACCTCTTCCAATAGATGCTAACCAAGTCATGATCGACTTGCCCAACAAACAAACCGACCTAACAAAACCAAGTCATGATCGACTTGCACAACGAAAAAAAACACGGAAAATTACACGATAAACCGAAAATATTTAAAAACCCCTTAATATTTGCAGTACCCCATACTCATTCCTATCGGAATGTAATAACGCGAAAGCACAGAACAAACTGGAAATAATAAGGTAATAAGGTTTGTTGTTTGGGGTAACTCATTGGCTACTGAGGTTGTTTTGTTAGGAAAAATAAGGTCATAAATAAGGTTTGATTAGAGCGGATATTGCGCTGATATATTACAAAAAAAGTTGTGTGGTGATTTTGTTCTGTTCTGTTTTATTTTTGTTGCGCTTATCCTGTTCCGCGCTTATTGTGTTTCTTTTGTTGTTATTGTGTATTTGACGAGGTTATTTGCTTGGACGAAACCTAGATTTGCCCGCTTCTCATTGATCACACAACCAAACGGGCAATTCAACGTCTGCATCAGTATCATTGCCGTCAAAATGGAATGCCGCGACGACAATTCTATCATACTTCGCAACGGTAACTTTGTCTGTAACAGTTGCAACAACTCTCTCGTTTGCTCGTCCAATTGACCGCGAATCGCCACATCAAGATCAACCAACCGAACAAAACCGACCGGCAACTCCTCAAAATTATCCGGCAACACCCCACCAACCTCCAACCCCAACCGCACCGCATCCTCCGTTGCATAAACCGGCACCTCAACCAACCCACAACCCCGCAAAATACCAATCACCTCAACCGGCTCCATGTCAATTGTAACCAACGGAAAAAACGATTTTGATACCATACTACAATCAATCGTACTCTCCGAAGCCAACAAAACCGCGTTGGTCAATTTTTTTTGCGCGTCAAAAATTATTCCGGTATCATGTCCCTCCGCCAAAACTTGAGTCAGCTCCTCCCGATTCAACGAAAGCCTCAACTCACTCCGCTCCACTCCCAAAAATCGCATTGCCAAATAATTCACTCCCCAAAGCAACAACGTCACCGGCAAAAAAATAATCATAAAAAACATCATCACTGGCGAAAGAAAACGAAGAAATCTATTCGGCGCATAAAGACCAAGATACTTCGGAAACATCTCTCCATAAACAAATAAAAACGGCGCAACAATAATCGTCGCCGATAACTCAACCCAAATCCCATGCGTATCAGGCAACAATAAACCAACCAATATCACCGTCGTCGCAGATATCGAATAGTTCGCAATATTATTGCCGACAAGAACAGTCGAAACAAAAATACCCGGTCGATTCACAAACCAAAGTATTTGACGTGCAGAAATATCACCGGACATCGCATCAAGTTTAAGACGAAGGCGAGGCGTACGATAAAACGCCGTCTCAACTCCACTAAAAGACGCACTCAAAAACAACGAAAATATCCCAAGCAAAATCACAAAATACATAAAACAACACCAAAAAAAAACACAAATAAAAAATCAAAAAAACAAAATCACACCCCAAAAAAAATGCTATTGGAGAATTTTTCAGTCTTTGTTATACTCCGCGCAAGTTGTCGTTATCAGCTTGCGTATCGAATCCGGTAAGGCTGTAGATTTTGCCGCCGCAAACTCGCACCCGACTCGTTACCAAACTCATCATCCGAATTTAAAACTGTCATTAGTAAATTTGTAATCAAACATGATCGTTTATTGTTACCTTTCACGCATAATTGTTTTAATATTGCTCGTATCAAGCTGCACGCAAAATATAAATTTATTTTGCCCGCATGGTTCGTCTTGTTGGGCAAATGATCAATTCACACACCAAAACGAATCACAACCAGACCAATATAACTATAACCAAAATCAAAATAATTCAAATCAGCCACGCGCTGAATTCGGAAGAATCATCTCAAACGAAAAATCAACAAATAATGAACTTGAACAACCAATCATTCAACCAAAACCATTGCCAAACCACAAAAAAAACAGCCAACTCAACGCCCTCCGAAACAACCTAAATAACACAAATAACACCAACCAAAACGACAACAACCCCACCCAACAACTCTACTCCACAAATAACCCGCACCAAAATATCACCAACTCAAACCGCCCATCATCAATAAAATTCGCGTCAAATAACACCGTACAAGAAAACACAAACCAAACCAACCTAACAACCACAAACCACATCAACAATACCACATCAAACACCACAACAAACATCCCAACAACTAACACACAAGATACACAAACAGACGAAAATTATATTGCCGAAAGAAATAAAAAAGATAAAGAAACAGACGCGATATTGAATCAAACTCTTGGGCAAAACAAAGACGGAAGCGGAAGCGACAAATTACAAAAACCGACTATCACTGGTTTATTTGGTCCGACAGTCTCTGTTCTTGGCAGTTTGATTATTGTGATTTCGGCGTTTTTGATCGTGGCTCTTCTGTTCAGAAAAATTTCGCCAAAAACAAATCAACCATTGCCCAAAGAAGCATTCGAAAGTCTCGGTCGAAGTTTCTTGTCGCAAAAATTACAAGTCCAACTACTCCGTCTCGGAAACCGACTCATCCTCGTCTCAACAACAAACGACAAAATCACGCCAATCACTGAGATAACAGACCCCGATGAAGTTGTTACGATTATTAGTATGTGCAGGAGAATTGATCCCAACGACACAAATATATTTCACCAAAACCTCACATCACAACTCAAAAAAAACTCAACCAAAAACAAAAATAATTACACCAATGATAACTCAAACAACAACTACTTCGGCTCAAATAATAATCACGAAAACATAACAACACCACAAACAACAAACCAAAATCGACAGAAACAACAACGAATCGACATCTACAACGAACCCGATAAAAACAGCCTTGCAGCAATACTAGCATCAGGAATCGAACGAAACAACGCGAGATAAAAAATCAAAATGATCAAACTTAAAATGCAAACCATTTAACATATTTCGATCTACTTTATTCATTACGGAGAAGATACTAATGATTGCGGCAAAGCAATTTTCATTATTGGTCAATTTGCGAATTATTGTAACGATAATTTGTGTGGTGTTATTTTTTTTGGCGGCATCTTGCGGATTTTTATTCGCGGAGGCGACGATGAATAATTATCATCCGCACAAACCGCAAGGGCATTACGCGGATCGCAGCGAGCCGCATTTTATGCAATTTCAATCGCCGCCTTACGATTCGAATAACGCTTCCGTGAACCGCTCAAGCAGACCGTCTATGGATCATCAAGCACCTCGTCTTGAGCCTCCGATTGATGAGCCGCGTTATGAGGATGATTCGTTGGCGTTGCCTGTTCCGAAGGAGATATTGCCCGGAGTAGATTTTTTGCGTACGCCCGGCGGTCTGGTTTCGACGATACAAATTATGGTCATTTTGACTGTAATAACTTTGGCACCGTCGATCATGATCATGACAACATCATTTGTCCGTATTATGACTGTGTTGGCGGTTCTGCGTCAAGCTATCGGAACAAATCAATTGCCGCCGAGTCAGGTTATTACTGCTTTGTCATTGTTTTTGACGTTGCTTGTGATGACACCTGTTTGGTCAGAGGTTTACACGGAATCGATTTTGCCTTTTAGCGAAAGGCGAATCGGACTCGAAACGGCATACGACAAAGGCGAACGCCCGATACGAAAATTTATGGCGGAACAAATTATGCGTTGCCGTAACACTGACGATGTGAAAGTTTTTTTGCGTTATATCGACAACTACAAAGCCCCCGATGAGATGACTTGGAAAGATATTCCTTGGCGTGCGTTGTTACCTGCGTTTATGTTGAGTGAGTTGAAGACGGCGTTTTTGATTGGATTCCAAATTTACTTGCCGTTTCTTGTTCTCGATATGGTTATTGCAAGTGTCATGGTTTCGATGGGTATGATGATGTTGCCGCCGGTGATCATTTCGTTGCCGTTCAAGTTGATGCTTTTTGTGCTGATGGATGGCTGGCAACTGGTGGTTGTGATGTTGCTTGAAAGTTTTGAGCATTATGTATCCGACAGCGCACGCGAAACCGTAATGTTACCACTCGCTCAAATAAGCGGATTCTGCTAAATACAATTCACAATTCACAGTTCACAGTTCACAGTTCATAATTCACAGTTCACAGTTCACGTTTAACCATTAACTTTATTATTAAAATGGATGCTCAGGTTGCTATAGATTTGTGCCGCAATGCCACTTGGATTGCGCTTTTGATTTCGATGCCTGTTTTGATTTCCGGCACGTTGGTTGGGTTATTGATTGGTTTGTTTCAAGCACTCACGCAAATACAGGAGCAGACGATTGCGATTGTGTTAAAGATTCTTGTAATGGTTTTGGTGTTAGCGTATCTGATGCCTTGGATGACAATAAAGATGATGGACTACGCGGGCGAACTGTTCCAAGAAATACCGCAAAGAATGTTGTGAATTGTTTACGGTTGATTTCGTTATACTTTTTACCCTTGAAAATTCCCATTCGCAATCGTAATAAATATGATTTTATTACCGATTTGAGCTACGGATATTGAGTCACAGCCGACACGCAACAGGTACCAATTTCCCCACCCTTAATAGCAACAAAGCGATCACGATCATACGCCCTTATCCCCTTATTCGCAACGTTTTAATAAGGGGATAAGGGAGCGGATTGGGGGGAACTTTGTGTTACTAAGGGAGAGGGAATCGGTAACCAGTTGCGGATTGGTTGAGACTCAATATTGGTTATACAAATTTGCACGATGACATAAAAAAAAAGAATTATCAAGTACAAAAAGTATAAATCTGCACATTCTGTTGACAAAACTAAAACCTCTTTGCGCTACTTCGGAATGTTTATCAGATTGATGACCAAAATTCCATTTTGCTCATCAATCATATTGGCAATTTTTTTCACAAGCTTATCAAGAATGATCTCATTTTCACATTCCCGGCATTTGTTGCGGTTTTAATTCTTCGGCGGTTATCCGTTCAACGCTGAAATCGAATACGTTGTTCTTGCCGTCAACTGTAAATGTCAAGCCGCTGGTTTGACCACTTAGGTATTTCTTGGTAACCAAACCGTCAACTTCCATTCCGGTAACGTAAACAGTATATGTTCCAATCGGAATACCGTCTTTGACACCGTACGAGCCGACGGTGTATTTTCCGTCTTTGCCGATTTCTCCGCGAGAGAAGAAGTCCGCTTTTTCAAAACAGACCGTTCCAGCTTCAAGCGGTTGCCCGTCGGTGTAAGTAACACGTCCGCCCAGTTGTTGCCGGTCACTGCAACCGCCGGAAACAAAACATAAGGCAATAATAGTAACACAAAAAAATGAAATTCGTTTCATAGTTAATTGTAGAAGTTAATGGTTAATGATGAATACTACAACTCAACATAAATCGGTAATGTCCTTTTTTGATTTATGCCGAGCCGCAGCATTGTAAAAAGTATGATAAGCAACTATGGTAAATTTACCGCTTGTCCGTCATCAACACGGGCAAGCGGGTACAATATTGACGGCGGAGTTGTTACGCTTATTGATCGAACGGAACCATCGCCAAACGCGAAATTGCAAATTCCGGTATGGTCAGAGCCGAATGTATGATTATTTATACCAGAATTTGGCAATGAAATTGGAACGTTACCACTCCCGTTGTAACCAAAAGAGCGACCTAGTACATAGCCGTATGCAAGCCCACCGGCAAGATAGGAGCAATCGTACGTCCCTTTAGTTTGTGAACAACTATTGGCTTTTCCAAGCAACAAATGACGTTCTCCAAAAATCAACTGATTAGTTGTCCCATCGGACCAAAGTTCAAAACCATATTTGCCTTGCCATGAGGTAACATAAAACCGATAACCGGTGAATGTTCCTTCAACATACGCAGGACGGAACGGACCACACAAACTGCCCTCCCAACCTGATTGTGTCCAGCCCACATTATTTCCATCTCTGATGCAATTCCATGGAACAAAATGATTGCCGATTTTTGCTATATGACCTGGGTCACTTATACCGGTAAAACATCTGCTAGTATTGTCGTTACAGGTGACCATGCCGTAATCCGTACCGGGTCCGGAAATCGAAGCCAAGTTAGAAGAGGAATCATAATTACCCGATGGTCGTCTTGTCGGACAATACATATACGGAACAGAGGAGAATGCCTTTTTATCCGCAACGGAAGCGTTCACCCACCATGTTGGTCCGCCGGCAGTTGTAACACTAACTTCATTAAATGACGAAAGGTAATCGGGACTGGTTTTCATCTTTATAAACATCCGGCTGTAACCAAATCCGCCGTCGTGGTAATTTTCACCTGTTGACCAACGATCATCGGACGTGAAGGCGAGATCGTAAAGTGCCTGTTGCTCTGTATAGGGAAAGAGCAACACAAAAATCGACGCACGTCCGGCGGAAATACAAGTCGGCGGCAAAGCACTATTAGCATCCGCAAAATTTTGCACCGCTAACCCCATCTGTTTTAGGTTGTTCGTACAAGTCATCCGACGTGCCGCTTCACGAGCAGCTTGAACAGCAGGTAAAAGAAGCGCGATCAACAAGCCGATAATCGCTATCACCACCAGAAGCTCAACAAGAGTAAAACCAAAAAATGGAAGATGTTTTTTGGAAGAGTGATCAGAATTGTAAAATTTATTTTTACAAAAAATTCTACTCTGATAACGTAGCCCCCCCCCCCCTGCCTATTTTAACATTGTGAATTTCGCCCTTAAAATTAGCCGAAATTTCGTTAAAAACCGAGACTGAAATTGTCTTTTTCATAATCGTTTCTCCTAAATTTTTGTTAGTACATCTTGAAAAAATGTAACTAAATGTTAAATAATTTATCGCCGTCCAAAAACATCGCGTCATTCTCTTGAACAATGGAACAACCAAATTATTTTTTGTAACGATAAATCACTGACTTAAACAGACGAGTCAAATTTGTCATACGGACAAATCTAAACTCGTCACAACTAAACCCGCCAACATAGCGAGTTGCCGCGAATGATATTCCAACCCGCAAAAAAACGCAAGGTGTCTTTGTACAAATTTTAAATATTTTAGAGATATTTTTAATGCGGAAAACGCGGAAGTACGGAAAACGCGGAATATGAACTTCGATACATCCGGCGGTCATAAAAATGACGTTAGGCGGTTGCGTAAGGTAGGCAAAACGTAAGGTAGATAACAACGTAAGGTGGGTAACCGACTGCCAGGCGGTTACGTCGCCAGTAAATCATTATCGCTCGCCGACAACGGGATCGCCAAAACGCATCAGCAAAACCAAAACACCCCAACGTTTTGGGCAAGTCGGTATATCAACACGTTTTCCGCTACTCTGTTTTCGTCTTGCTTCGCTCGCCGAAAACCAGACCGCCTAGCAGTCGGTCTGCTACCTTACGTTACGCAACCGCCTCCTGCCTTCTTCCCGTCTAACACCTTACCTGTCTAACTTAATTTTTATGACCGCCGGAAGTATACACATTACTAGCCCCGAAGGGTAGGCAAGCATTAGCACGGGGCATCGCCCCGTGAATAGGAATGTAATATAATCTAGCCCTGTAAGGGCGCAAGCCGTTAGACGCTTCATTGCTTTCGCCCTTACTGGGCTAAAATTTTATTATCATCGATTCACGGGGCGTTGCCCCGTGCTAATGTAGAGACGCAACGCATTGCGTCTCTACTTCACGCCCTTATTTCCTTATTATTACCTTATTAAATGGCGCAACAAAATAAGGGAAAATAAGGTCGCGCGTTTATGGATTACTTGGCTACTAAGGGCGCGGATATTATGGCACGACGCGAATAGGTTAAGACT
>JAISQS010000442.1 GCA_031274045.1 Planctomycetaceae bacterium
CAACTTTTCATAACATATCAAGCGGATCTACGTCAATAATCCATTGAATTTTATCCGGCGTTTTTATTGATGCGGATGTTTTGCGGACAACATTTAATAATTGCTCCGAATTTTTACCAAAGATATGCAAATGAAATCTGTAGAAACCACGCAACCTCGCAAATGGAGCAGGTGCAGGACCCAGAATTTTGAATGTTTTTTTTGCGGTAGTTGATTCGGATGCGTTGTTTGTGCGTTTATTTTGGATAAATAAATTTTTGTTTTGAGCTTTATTTGCGTGTTCGTTGTTGTCATTATTATTTTGCAAGTCTACTTCTGATCTTAATCGTTGCGCAAATTCTGCGGCAAAATCATGCGTCATTCTTTCAGCAACTCCGCGAATAACAATTCTGATCATTTTTGAGTACGGCGGATAACCTAATAATTTTCGGATTGGCAATTCTTTTGCTACAAAATTTGCGTAATCGTGCATTGATGCTGATTGTATTGCGGGGTGATCCGGCGTGAAAGTTTGCACGATTACGCGTCCGCCTCGTTCGCTTCGACCGGTTCTGCCCGCGACTTGGGTGATCAAATGAAATGTCCGCTCCGCCGCGCGAAAGTCCGGCAAATGCAGAGCCGTATCAGCATTGATTACACCTACCAAAGTAACATTCGGAAAGTCAAGTCCCTTCGCTATCATTTGCGTTCCCAGCAAGATTTGCACTTTGCCTTCTCTAAATAAAGTTAGAGCTTTTTCGTGAGTGCCGTGTCCCTGCATCGTGTCCGTGTCCATTCGCAATACATTCACATTCGGGAAGCGGTTCTTTATCTCTAACTCCAACTTCTCCGTGCCGAATCCATTATATCTAATGCCCAGAAAACCGCATTGCGGACAACGATTCGGCGCATTTATCTGATAATCACAATAATGACACAACGCAATCTCCTCCTTCCAATGATGCGTCAAAGATACATCACAATTCGTACACTTAACCACCTCGCCGCACGCCGGACATTGGATATGAGTTGAGAATCCGCGCCGATTGAGCAACAGAATCACTTGACCGTGATCATTTATCGTTTCAGAAATTGCACTATGCAATTGCCGATGAATCGCACCGCGCGTCAACTTCGCACGAACCTCATCACGCAAATCAACTATCTCAACACGCGGCAACGCCAGCCCCTTCACCCGCGTCGGCATCGATATAAGCGTACAAGAAAACGGAACATCTTCACACACAGTTCCGCCGCTAACTTTTTCTGTTGCCGCAGAATTATTTTGGCAATCAACAAGAGAGTCATTTTGCGCAACGAATTGTGAATTGATTTTTTTGTCAAGATTATCATCAAGGTTTTTGTCAACTTTATCGCCGGTTTCATCATCAACTTTATCGCTGGTTTTTTGATCAACTTTAGCTTGTGATTGTGTGATGGTTGTTGCGTACCATGATTCCATTGATGGCGTGGCTGATCCTAGAATTAGCGGTATTTCCTCGAACTCCGCCCGCTTTCTCGCAACATCCCTCGCATGATAACGCGGAGCCGTTCCTTGCTTAAACGAGTTTTCATGTTCTTCATCAATTACAATCAAACCTACTCGCGGCAACGGCGCAAAA
Source organism: Planctomycetaceae bacterium (assembly GCA_031274045.1). Taxonomy (GTDB): domain Bacteria; phylum Planctomycetota; class Planctomycetia; order Pirellulales; family Thermoguttaceae; genus WRKP01. Next base: position 1,602 of record JAISQS010000442.1, read on the forward strand.
ACTGCACTACGCGTACCAACAACAACCTGAATTTTTCCACTCGCAATTATTGACCATTGATGATGACGCTCCGCATCCGTCAAATGCGAATGCAACACCGCAACATCACGAAACCTGCTTTTAAACCGCCCCACCGTTTGCGGCGTGAGACTTATTTCCGGCACAAGCACAATCGCTTGCCGATTACGATCAACAGCTTCACGAATCGCTTGAATGTAAACTTCAGTTTTGCCGCTGCCGGTTACTCCATGCAACAAAAAAACTTCATTACGCCGCTCGCGAATTGCAATCTTGATACGGTCAATTGCATTTCTTTGATCATCACTCAAAACGTGTTGAACCGGTTGCGTTGTAATATTATCTGCCGGTTGTTCATCGGTCTCGTTTTTTGTCCTGCGAATAGTTTTCGTGCGAATTAAACCAAACCGCTTCAAAGCATCAATCGGCACAGCAGAACACTTAGCCGTGTGCTGCAACTCCCTCATCGTCAACAACGCACCACTACCACGCAACGTACTCAAAACATGAAGTTGCTTGGACGTGAGAATAGATTTCGGCGCGGCGTTTTGTGCTGGAGAAGTTTTGGGTTGTGCGGATTGAGTTGCGTGAGGTTGAGTTGCGTGAGATTGAGTTGCGTGAGATTGAGATGCGTGAGATTGAGTTGCGTGAGGTTGAGTTGTGTGAGATTGAGTTGTGTGAGGTTGAGATGCGTGAGATTGAGTTGAGTGAGGTTGAGAAGTTTGTGATTGAGATTGCTTGTTAAATTTATTTTGCAAATCATTCAAAATTTTGTCCAAATCATCCGGCACGAATAGCACTGTGGTTAATCTTGTACCGGCACCGGAGCGAACGCCGGCGGGTAACATTGCTTCGAGGACTTGACCTATTGGGCAAAGATATTCGCCTGCAATCCAATGCGTCAAACGAATCATGTTGTCATTCAAAAGACGTTTATCGTCAATCAATGACTTTACAAATTTGAGCGTTTTATCTTTGAGATGCGGCACATTTCCATAAGATTTAACATCAACACAATACCCTAACGTCAAATGATTATCACGCCCCAACGGTACCATCACACGCATCCCCGCGTCAATTTTTTCCGCCAATTCAGACGGAACAAGATAATCAAGCACCGCACCATAACCGCCCGGAAACACAACCCCAACAACCAGACGATTCGCCAAATCATCCAACTCCCACGCCGATAACTCCTCAGACTTCTCTTCCGGCAAATTCACTTTACAAGAATCAACATCAAAAAGATTCAATTGAGATGGCATCACACAAACCTGATTTTTCGTACATTTATTTTTTTGACAAGAACAAACGAACCACCGCCAAACTCTGTAATCGTTTCAAGCGTCACGTTAGCGACGGCAACTTGCTGCCGCAACGATAAATTATTGGGAAACGCTTGCGCCGTCGATCAAGCAAACAATCAATCAATCAATTGCTAAACGCAAGCAGATGAATGATCGCCCGTCTCGTCGGCAGCAAACCGCCATCGATAACGTCACGCGAACGCGTTCAGGTTTAAAAGCGTCTGAAATTATTTTGTTGCTTTATCTGAAATATCTTTTCTGCACCATGCGCCGTCCCATCTTATTTTTTTTACTGCGCTGTATGCGGCGAATTTGGCATCTGAAATTGTTTCGCCGAGTCCGGTCACGCCGAGTACACGTCCGCCGTTTGTTATGATTTTTATTTCGTCTTTGTTGTCTGTTTTTTCGATTGCTGTGCCTGCGTGAAATACTTTTGTGTTTGGTATTTTTGCGGCATCATCTAGTCCGCGAATTGGTTTACCTGTCTCGTATTCGTTGGGGTAACCTTTGCTTGCCATGACAACACAGACGGCGTGACGAGCATCCCATTCCGGCATCCGAATCGAATCCAACTTGCCGTCTATCGTTGCCTCCATGATGTCAACAAGATCGCAATTTAACCGCATCAAAAGCGGTTGACATTCAGGATCGCCAAATCGTACATTGTATTCCAAAACTTTCGGACCCTGTTTCGTGATCATCAAACCCGCATAAAGTACACCTTTGAACGGCGTGCCGTTGCTGTTCATTGTGTGTACCGTCGGCACCAAAACCCGCTCTTCAATCCATCGCAACATTTGATCATCTACAATCGGCACCGGACTATACGCCCCCATGCCTCCGGTATTCGGTCCTACATCGCCATCGAATGCTGGTTTGTGATCTTGTGCCGGTTGCAACATTAGAATCGTCGAACCATCCGTAATCGCAAGCACACTCACCTCCTCACCATCCAACCGCTCCTCAATAACAATACGATCACCGGCTTCACCAAACTCACGGCGTTTCTTGATTCGATGCACTGCCTCAATTGACTCACTCCTATTCTTGCAAACAATCACCCCTTTGCCCGCAGCTAAACCATCCGCTTTGACTACGATTGGATTATCGCGGTTTTGTAAAAATTGGATAGCTTCATCACCGCCGGTAAATACGTTATATATTGCAGTCGGCACATCGCCTCGCCGCAGAATTTCCTTGCAAAAAGATTTGCTGCCTTCAAGCTGCGCAGCCGATTTACTAGGTCCAAATATACGCAAACCCTCACGATCAAAAACATCAACAATACCAGCACAAAGCGGCACCTCCGAACCAACCACCGTCAAACCAATCTTATTCTGCTTGGCAAATTCCAGCAACTTCGGAAACTCTAATTCCTTGATAGGAACATTCTCAATATCACTCCCCTCCGTAGCAGTACCGGCATTGCCCGGCGCGACAAAAACTCGCTTCACCCGCGACGAACCCGCTAACTTCCACGCCAAAGCATGTTCACGCCCGCCCGAACCAACAACAAGTATATTCATAATCAACTCACTTTCTTCTTAAAAATTTTTCTCAATAATTTTTGGTAGTATATCAGCGAAATATCCGGCTTTAACTCAACCTTATTTTTACCTGATTTTTCTTAAACAAAACAACCTTAGTAGCCATTGTAGTAAAGTTAGTTTTTAGTTTTTAGTGCATTGACACTAAAAACTCACTACTAAAAACTAACTAAATAGGTTACACGGTTAAAATAAGGCAATAAGGTTGAATTTTTGTAATACATCAGTGAAATATCTGGCATTAAATCAACCTGATTACAATAAAATTCCCAACGCCCCAACGGGGCAATATAATCCAGCCCACCGCAACGCGGTGGGAATCGTGAATTTTTAATATCCAAACCCACCGCGTTGCGGTGGGCTGGAATATGTTGCCCTTTCAGGGCGATGGATATTGGAAAAACGTA
>JAISQS010000515.1 GCA_031274045.1 Planctomycetaceae bacterium
TGATATTATTGCCCCGTTGGGGCGAAGGTTATTTACAATCAATTATCGTAGGGCGTTGCCCTACGCTATGATATTTTGCCCTTTCAGGGCGTTGATGTAGCGCATTGATAAATGGCACGAAGGGAAGCCCCCACAAAATCCGAAATAATCAGGTAATTTTTTGTACTTTAAAATTTTTCGTCTTTTTTTGCGAGAATGAAGTTCGTTTATTTTGTACTAAAAATAAAAAAATAAAAACGAATTTCAAAGTGCGGAGAGTATATCATCAACACAAAAATATAAAAGAGCCGTGTAATATATACTTTTTACACTTGAAAATTCCCTTTTTAATTTCAATCACCATGATTTGTAGAGGCGCAAGGCATTGCGTCTCTACATCAATACACCGTATCAATGCGTTGCCTCAACGCCCTGAAAGAGCAAAATATCATAGTATAGGGCAACGCCCTCGTTCCAGTCCGCGCCGCTTCGCGGCAAACTTATTGTGGTATAACAAGGCGGGACACCCGCGTTTCTGTCCGTTTACGTTGCGAGGTAAACTTGTGCGGCATAATGAAGCATCCCGTCTGCGATCCTGTCGGTTGGTATATCAACGTGAAAATATAAAATAGCCAAAAAATTTTTACCGCAAAATTCTTGACGATTTTCGTGAGGGGCATAATGAATTTGACGGTGTTCTTGTTGGGGTATTGTAAAAGATGTCTGTTAATGTATATTGACCGACTGCGTAAACTTTGCTGATTGCGCAAAACAGATAATATTAACACATAATCCGATACGGCGTGGAGTTCCGTTTTTATTCGGTATAAATAAATGTGTAGCCTTGTTGGGGTTCTGCCGACTTGGCAATTCGCAAATTAAACTGTCATTAGTATATTTTTTAGTAATTTATGAGTCCGACTTCAGTCAATATTCCGCTTCGCCAGCGGTTGCCGTTGCGGTTTATACACGCTTCAGGTCTTTTTCTTGATAAGACAATAGAGCAAGTTTCCGAAATGCCGACAATATTGGAATCACGGTTTCTCGACTTGTCCCAACGCGCGACGTTACGATTATTTCGCAAAGCAATCGACGAGTCTGTTGATTTTGTTATTCTTAGCGGCGATGTTTTGAATGCGGAGATTTCGCCTCCCGGTCTTTTCTTGTTTTTGATTGATCAGTTTGAGCAATTAAAAAAAGCGGGAATAACCGTTTTTTGGGCTGGTTCGGAATTCGATTCGCCCGAAGATTTGCCGATAGCTTTTCCTTTGCCGGACAACGTTCATCTCTTTCCTGCTAATTCGATTCAGGAATATTTTTTCAAACGAGTCAACTCCAACGTCATCAGCGACAAAGAATTTTCCGGTAACCCGCTCGCCCGCATCGTCGGCATGAGCCGAAACCAACGTCAACGCCGAATCCGAAGCAACGAATTTCCTATTGATCCCGGTCGATTGTTTACGATTGCCGTAGCGAATGGAGATGTTGACCCCGATTCGCTCTCACAACGCCGAATAGATTATTGGGCAATGGGCGGAATCAATCAACGACAAACCTATCTCGGAAATCCACGCAAAAAAGGCACAGACGGTAAACCAATTCAACTCGATCCGCCGGACTTGCCGGACGGAACAAAACGTGACAGAAAAGATTTGCCCCCTCCGCCGTTCACTCTTCATTACCCTGGTACAACTGTTGCCAGATCGCCCGACATGCTCGGTCAATTCGGCGCAACTCTCGTCGAAGTCAATTGGGGAGAAGAACCAATTTTAACATTTTTCACAACCTCACCCGTCCGCTGGGTGAACGATCAAATTACACTTGACGCAGAAGCAAATTTGGAAAATTTGACCGACGAAATTCAGTCACGAATCAAAAATTATCAAAACACACAAAAAGACGAAGACCTAATGATAAGTTGGTTCATCGACATCCCGCCAACAACACAACTCGCCGCAAACCTGCGAAAAGGCATAATCACAAACAACCTCCTAAACGAACTCCGAAAAGAATACGGTCAAGGCAACCAAATCACTTGGTCTGTTGACATATCGATTTTATTGCCGGATATGTTGCCGAAACAATTGTACGAACAACAAACAATCGCAGGCGACTTCTTGCGGGCAATAAAACACCACCAAAACGAACCCGAACAAACCATCGACTTGAGCGTATACCTGCCAACGAAATTGAGAGAACTAGATCAAGAAGAGTTGGATAACGGAGGTTTTGACAAAATGTTGTTAGCAGACAAAATCATCAACACCGAATCCGGCGAAAAAAAACTCGTCCAATCAACAGACCAAATCACACGCAAAGAAGAAATCCTACGAAAAGCAGCCGTCACCGGAATGGAATTGCTAACCAACGAAAACCAAAACCAATTCACCATCAACCTAAAAAAACCAGAAGACAACACGCATTGAAATATTCACGCCGAAGTCTAAAATTAACCCGCACGTGAGAAGGTGAATTTTTTGAGAATACAAAACAAACGAAAAATACAAAATAGACGAAAAAATTGATAACAAAATTTCGTCTGTTTTGTTTGTTTCGTATTCTCAAAAAAAAGCTCTTTTATCGTTTCTTGTTGACGTGTTAAAGTACAATATTAAGTTACTAGACTTGTTCCAAAACTTGAAAAGTACAACAGGCGTTTGGCGGGAAGGCGTTAGCGACGGGGGCTTGCCCCCGAAGTTAGTTTTAAGTTTTAGCCGTTAGCGAGGGAGCTTGCTCCCTGCACCGTTTTACTTTAACACTGCGCAGTCAACAACAGTAATTACTTCTCGTCGGTAGCAAGCTACCGTCGCTAACGGCTAACTAACAGAAGTAATGGAACAAGTCTATTATTTCATGTCAGTACACCAACAAAAAAATATGGACGAGAATATTTTTATTATAAAAAATCTTGTTGATAAAATTCAATTTCGCATTAAGATTCAACGTATTCTTGATTCGTCAATGATGCTTTTTTGGTTGTATGGAATTATTGGTTTTGTTTTTATGTTGGTCTTTTTTTTTGTTGGCTGGCGCGGGTCGGTGTTGGTGATTCAATTGGTGTTGGTTTTGTATTCTTTTTTAATTTTTGGGTTGGTTTTTTTTCGGATTTATTTTGCTGATTTGTCGTCTGAGTCGGCGATGCGGATTGATGAATCTTGCGGTTTGAAGGATCGCGTTTTGACGGCAATCGGGATTTTGCAAGATGGACAACAAATATCGCAAATGGCTCAAATGCAACTCGAAGACACCGCAATTTACACAACAAAAATCGTTCCGCGACAAGTATTCCGCTTGCGGTTTCCGGCAAGTACGGTTGCGGCTCTTTTGGTGATTCTGCTGTATAGTCTGTTTTTTGTTCTATCGATCTGTTTTGATATACAGGACAAGATGAGTTTATATCTTGGCAATACATTAAATTCCAATTCGTCAATTTGGCAGCCGTCAAATAGGACTGCAACATCGACCAATCTTGCCGACAACCGGAATAAAAATAATAACACCAATCCGCATTCTCAAATTGAACAATCCGTACAAAAAATAATTAACAATCTGAAAAAAGAATTGACCGATTTATCAAAACGCCAATCACAAAACAACTCGGCAAATTCAGCTTCTATTGCTGACCGCGCGCAGCGGCAGCTTGATCGGGCGGCATCGGCGGAGGAATTAGTTTTGGCGTTATCGGAGACGGAGGCGGCGATTCGTGCTGATCTTGATGGTCTTGATTCGGAAGTTTATGACGAATCATTTCGCGATATGGCAAAAGCATTCGACAACGCCGATTTATTACAACAGACCGCCGCGTCAATAAAGAAAGAAAATTACAGCCAAGCCGCAACGAATCTTGAATCTGTCACACCGAAAGATTTTGCAAAAATGTCCGCAATCGAACGCCGAACAATTGATGCCGAATTGAACCAAGCTGCCGATAACATGAATCGACGAAATCAACTCGAATTAGAACTCGCTTCAAGAAAATTTGCAAAAGAAATCGGACGCGAACGGAATAATATTGCAAGTGACGGCGATGAGTTTGTTGACATAAAAAAGAACTCCCACGAAATCGCACAAATGCTCAACTCACAACAAACAAGAAAAACAACACAACTCCACCTAACTCAACAACTCAAACTAATCGAACAACACAAATCACAAGCAATAAACACCTACAACAAAGAACTAGCCCAAAACAAAAAGCCCGAAAAAAACGAACCGCCAGAATATAATCCAAACAACTCAAATAATAACACCGGCAATTACAACAACAATCTCGGAGACGAGATTTCCACCAACGATAATCAAACCGAAAACAACAATTCGCAACAGATCCAAAAAGACGAACCGGATATTATTGTGCGAAAAGGCGGCAGCGGAAACAGCCAAAACGGAAGATTGATAACAATGACACCGGCACAAGAAAACAATACAACCAAAAAATTTGAGTATAAAAATTTATATCTTGACTATCGCAAACAGATGGAAGCCATTCTGGATTCCGAGCCGGTTCCGGCAGGTCAACAAAAAATCATACGCAGATATTTTGACTCAATTAAACCGGATAATTCACAAGAAAGTAATTAAAGAACTTTTTTTGAGTATTCTGCGCGCAACAAAAAATATATTTCAACGCGGAAGTCGCGGAAGAACGGAAAGAGCGGAAATTTTTTTAAGGCTCTTTTATCGTTTCTTGTTGATGTGTTAAAGCAAAATATAAAAGCGTATTACAATAAATTATCGCCCTGCATTGCATAAAAAACCAATCAACATTACTCAAACCAATTCGTAACCGGTTACCAGTCTCCCCCTCCCTTAATAACCAACGAAGCCCCCCCGCACACGCCCTTATCCCATTATTTGTTACGGATAAAGTT
>JAISQS010000565.1 GCA_031274045.1 Planctomycetaceae bacterium
AGTCCGCGCCGCTTCGCGGCAATTGTCGGCTGTCGCCGACATTGGTGGTTTGGTATATCAACACGTGTTCCGCCCCCACTGTTTTCGGCTTGCTCCGCTCGCCGAAAACACAACCGCCCAGCGGTCGGTTGTCCACCTTATGTTTGCCAACACGTCTTGGCGTTCAGTTCAAACTTATTCGGTTTCCTAATGCACAGAGGCGGGCGGGACGCCCGCGTTCCAGTCCGCGCCGCTTCGCGGCAATTGTCGGCTGTCGCCGACATTGGTGGTTTGGTATATCAACACGTGTTCCGCCCCCTCTGTTTTCGGCTTGCTCCGCTCGCCGAAAACACAACCGCCCAGCGGTCGGTTGTCCACCTTACGTTGTCGGTTGCCTACCTTATGTTGTTGGTTGTCCACCTTATGTTGTCGGTTGCCTACCTTATGTTGTCGGTTGCCCACCTTATGTTGTTGGTTGCCCACCTTATGTTGTTGGTTGTCCGCCTTATGTTGTTGGTTGCCTACCTTCGATCTCAAGCATGTAAAACATTACCTTTATTCCGCCGCAGATTATCAATGTCAAGTTTCCTTCACAATAATCCGATTTTCTTTGGTATAATTTCGTCCGGTATAAAGTTCTGCAATTGTCCGCGTTGTTTTTTTGACAAAATAATTAACGAGACGGCAAGCTTAAAATAGACTTGTTCCAAAACTTGACAAAGAAAGTAACCGGCATTAGGCAGGAAGGCTGGAAGGCAACACGCCTGCCGCCCCCGTCTAACGCCCCTGTAATAACAGCAGATATAATCCGTGCGCATTTACGACTTCTTACATTTTCTCAAACAGATTTTTTTTCCCGAATGGGCAAAATCCGTCTACACACAAGAAGATTCCAAACCCCAAAAATCACACAAACCACACAAAATCACTCTCGGCTCACACTCGGCAAGATTAACCTTCCTCCTCAAACGCATAAAGTCACACAAGAGCGTCGGTACGTTTGTGAGCTTGTTAATTCATCTTTTTTTGTTTATTGTTCTGTCGTTAATTTTTGTCCCGATTCAATTGGAGGATGGGATTTTTAATATTATCGCAATGCAAGGCGAACTTCTCGGCGAAACAACCGACAAAGATAAAAACAACAACCCCGAAGTTGAAATACAACCTCCCTCCGATTTGCCCGACTCCAACGAACCCGAAAAAACCGAATCGCCGGAGAATGTTATTGAGCAAGAAACAGAATCGGCGGCTGATATTAAAGAACCGGTTAAGCCGACGGATGATTCGAGTGATTTTCCGGCGGAATTGCCAAGCGACAACGCACCGCCCCAACCCGCAATAGACCCGCGATTGATCAAGTTGAGTCAAAACCGTTCGGGCTTCCAAGCCGGCGGCGACCTTAGCAGCCGCAGCAAAGAATCACGCGGTCGTCTTTTTGCCAATGATGTTGCCGGTCAAAAGGGGGAGGCGGCGATAGAGGCGGCACTTGAATGGCTCGCGTCGCATCAAAACAGGCGGAAAGGTGACCAGCAGGAGGGCGGATGGAGTTTTGATTTTGGTGAATCGTGTGTTATGTGTAGAGATTCGGGGACGCATGGGAGTAAGATTGCGGCGACCGGAATAGCGGTTTTGGCGTTTCTTGGTGCGGGTTATACGCACGAAAAATCACCCGGCAATAAATATCAAAAAGTAGTTGAAGACGGATTACTTTATTTGGTAACGCGGGTAGTTGATACAAACGAAAACGGCGGCGCACTCAATATCGGCAACGAAGGAATGTACTCGCACGGAATCGCAGCAATTGCCCTCTGCGAAGCCGCCGCAATGCAAAAAAATTCCCGCTCAAAATTACTACGCAAGAAAGCCCAAGACGTGTTGCGGTTTATTGAGAATGCTCAAGATAGGGTTGGGGGCGGTTGGCGGTATAATCCGGGCGAGCCGGGCGACATCTCCGTTACCGCGTGGCAAGTCATGGCTCTAAAAAGCGGAAAACTCGCAAACCTGCACATCTCCGGTCCCGTCCTATATAAAGTCAACGAATTCCTTGATTCAGTAGAATACAACGGAGGACGGGCATACAACTATTTGCCGATAAACTACGCATTGACAATATCAGATCAAAAACGCGGAACCGGTGCCGATTCGGTTTGGACATGCAACGCGACAGGGTTATTGTTGCGTATGTATTTATCGTGGGAACCGGGAGAGCGAGTGCTTGACGAAGGGATTGAGGTGATCGCGAAGCGCGGGGCGTTGTATACGGCGAATGCGGGGTCTACTTGCAATCTGTACTATGCCTATTATGGCACGTTGTTGATGCATCATTATGGCGAAGAATATTGGGCAAAATGGTATGGAGATTTGCGAGATTTTCTTGTAAAGACGCAATCGAAAAGCGGACATGAATCCGGGAGTTGGTATTTCAAAGATAACTATGCTGACAAGGGCGGTCGTTTATTGAATACGGCGTTGGGTGTTTTGATTTTGGAGACTCCGTACAGATACCTGCCGCTCTACCGAAAATAAAACTCCTGATTGCTTCAGATTTTGCGGGAGTTTACAATACCGATGTCAGCGGCGACGGACTGAAACGCGGGCATCCCGCCTCGTTATACCATATAAGTTCGCCGCGAAGCGGCAAGGGACTGGAACGCGGGCGTCCCGCCCGCCTCTGTGTGTAATAGAACCGAATAAGTTTGAACTGAACGCCAAAACGGGTTGGCAAATATCCTCCAACACGTCTTCATTCCGTTGGTGCGGTGTACTCACCGTACCAACGGAACCAAAACGTTAAGGTTATTCGTTGCGCTAATTGTAATCGCCAAATTTGCCGCGCCGCTTCGCGGCTATTGTCGGCGTTGCCAACATGTTTTCTGCTTCTGTTGTTGGTGCAACGATAATATTGGGGCGTGTTGATATGTTTTTTGAGTCTGTTAAAATGTCCGCCGCTTCGGTAAGGTTGTGATTTGTTATCAAAAAAATCGTTATAGAGAATTAAGAGATGAGAGATATGCGTGGTGTTCTTGTGCTTGAGGATGGGCGTTATTTTCAGGGGATATCGTTTGGGTATGAAGGGGTTTCTACGGGTGAGGTCGTTTTCAATACCTCCATGACCGGTTATCAGGAAATTATTTCTGACATGTCTTACGCCGGTCAAATTGTTGCCATGACCGCTCCGCAAATCGGCAACACCGGCTTCAACAACGAAGATTACGAATCCCAAAAACCACGTATCTGCGGTTTTCTCGTTCGTGAATATTCGCGTCGATTTTCAAATTGGCGTGCAACGGAGAGTCTTGATGATTTTTTTCGGCGCAGCGGAATTGTTGCAATTTCGGGGATTGATACTCGTGCATTGACGATGCACTTGCGGACGCGCGGTTTGTTACGCGGGGTGTTGGCAACAGGAGATTGGGACACCGCCGAACTAGTCGAAAAAGCGAACAACTCCCCAAAACTCGAAGAACTTGACCTCGTCGGACAACTCACCACACAAGAACCATTCGAATGGAAAGAACCTTGTGCGTGGATTCCTGAACTGTATCGTGATTGCG
>JAISQS010000415.1 GCA_031274045.1 Planctomycetaceae bacterium
CATGGAAACGTCACGTTGCTTTCTGTTATTGACGCGCCTGACGGTAACGCAAAATTATTGATTGCCGAAGGCGAATCGGTACGCGGCGAAATTCTGGAAATCGGTAACACAAATAGCCGTTACAAATTCCCCATCGGTGTACGCCAATTTGTAAATCAATGGTGCAGCTACGGTCCGGCTCATCATTGTGCCATCGGTATCGGACACCTTGCAAACGAACTAGAAAAGTTAGCACAACTACTAAACATACAATCAATTCGAATCTGCTAAATAAAGATATACTTTTTGCATTCACAAAAATTATGAGTATTCATTTTTCTGATTATTTCGTTTTTTGTGTAACATGATTTTATTGATTTACAGCTCTGACAGGGCATCAAGCATTAGCACGGGGCATCGCCCTTGTTGTACCACACATCTTTTTGAGAATACGAACCATACGAAAAATACGAAATAAACGAAAATTAATTTCTAAAAACTATTTTTAACGCGAAATACACGAAAATACAAAATGCGCGAAAATTTAATAAACACTAAAAATAAACAATTTTAAAATCACTTTCGCGAATTTCGTTTTTTAGCGTGTTTAGCGTTAAAAATTTATTTCGTCATGTTTCGTATATTTTGTTTGTTTCGTATTCTCAAGAAGAAAAACATCTTAAAAGATGTGTGGTATAACGAGGCGGGATGCCCGCGTTCCAGTCCGTCGCCGCTTCGCGGCAAAACAAAAAATAACTGTGATTAGAGAACTTGGCACTATGGTTTTTCGCTGTCGGGACAATTGCAAACATAGCAGCCGCAACCCGGACAGCCGGAGCCATACTTCTTTTGTACTGCATCTGTTAAATCTATGCCTTTTATGTTTGCTATTGTTGTTAGCCATGCAAATACATCGGCAAACTCGCCCCGCAACTCATCTGCTGTTCCCGTTCTTATCGCCGTCGCCAACTCACCAACCTCCTCCATAAACCACAAAAAAGTCGCCTCCGCACCACGATCAGAATCCTTTGCAAAATACATCCGATGAATCAATCGCTGAAAATCCGCTATCGTAACATCCGCCATAAAACCTCCTCATAACTCAACATATTTGAAAAAAAATATCTACCTCAACCTTTTTTAGCACGCAGATAACGCAGATTTTAAAGATATTCGCAGATAAAGAAGAACAGGAATTCATAAAAAAATCTGCGCAAATCCTGATAATCTGCGTCATCTGCGTGTCAAAAAAGGTTTGCCAATTTTCACTGATATATTACACAGATTTTAATAATAAAAAAAAACCAATCTGTATAAATCTGTAAAATCTATTGACTATATTCTATTCTTTCGTTGCCTTGCCTTCCATTACCTTCCTGTGAATTATTCCTCCAAATAAAAATCATGCGTGAACAATTAGAGAACTTGATACAACGCTACCGCCTTACCGAATCCGGCACAATTTCCGCCGTCCCAAAAACCGCCGGATAACGCGGATCATTATTGATTATCACTCCATCCAACTCCGCCCCAACATCGCCGGTTTGTTGATGACGCAACTCCGATCTTGCCGTAATGCCATCGCTGATTGCAGCTACTTTTTTGGACTCAACCTCACTCGTTTGCCGCAAATTGTCACCGGCATAATTTGAATTTGCCGCCGATCTTTTTTGTGCAAGATTATTTTTTTGTGCAAGATTATCTTGAACAATAACTCTGTTTTGCACTGCGTTATTTTTCGTAGCGTTATTTTGCGCAGTGTTATTTTGTACAACATTATTTTGCGCAACGTTATTTTGGCTGAAATTATTCTGTGATGAATTCGCTGTCAAATTTGGTGTGTTTGTATGAATGTTGTCGTTTTGTAATGCCGCGCAAGTTACATCATCACAATCAACATCACCACAACCCGAACTTGTTGGTTGCTTTTTCTGTCTCAAAAATAATTTCGCAATACAATTCGGAACTAAAATTGAAAACATACTTTTTTGCTCACAAAAACAAGGATCACCATAACAAACCGGACAACACGGCAGATCAAAATAGTCATTGTAATTTTGGTTTTGGCATTGGTTTTGATTTTGACTTTCGTAGAATCCGAATTGTGAATTTAACATTTTGTCACTACCAAGCCCGTCACCCCACACCGGCAAACCACCCTTAACCGGCGGACGTTTCTTTATCAAATTTCGTATAAAAATAGACGGGTCGCGAGCTATCTCATCGGAGAGATGACGGAGATTTGTTGAAATTGGTTTTATATCGGTACGAATCAGCAGATTCACGTCTTTTGTAATCTTCTCAATATTATTCAGCGTCTCCAGCAACTTCTCATAAGCCTCAGGATCATGCAGCATCCGCCCAATCGTACCCTCCGACTTTTGAAACGCACGCACCATCAAAATAATCTCCTCAAACAACATCTGCAATTTCGTCGAACTCGTCTTCAAAGAATTCATTATGTCGGGAATATCATCTTTTGCTTGCTCTGTAATTTTTGTTATATTGCCGACAGCCGCGTCAACCTTACTCAAAGAATCGTTGCCATGCTTGACAAAACCGCGTCCCTCCGACAACAACGATTCGGCATTGGAAAAAAGCGATTGCGATTTGCTCAAAATTTCAGGCAAAGAACTAACGATCTGTTTGAAATCGTTCTGTAGTTTTTGATCACCTACAAATGAACCCGCTTGACTTGAGAACGCTCTGATTGCGGACATTGTTTGTTGCAATTCAGCCACGACTTCATCAATTCTATCGTGACGTACCTTCGCATCATCTGGCGTACCAATAATAATATTTGCCCTGTCAACAAATTCACCTATCCGCTCAACAGCTCCGCTTATCACTTGCAAAGTCTTATTCAAATCGCCCTCAAGATTACTAAAACTTCGCAAGATATCATTTGACTCACGCCCGACAAGCGGAGGCGAATCAGAACCCACTAGCTTAATTTCACCCTTGAAATTTATGTCTTTGACGAATTCCAACGTGGCATCGCCCATGATAACGGTTTGACGAACTCGGCACTCCTCATCCGTATAAATCTTACGCGCCTCAGGAAGACGAATCGTAATCTCAACCTCACGATCCTCATCAACAAGCTCAACACTCGTCACCAATCCAATCTTGACACCATTCTTGTAAACAGGAGACCGCTTCGCAATTCCGGGCGTTCTTTGAAATCGAACCTTGATCGTATACTCCTCACCAAACCGGACTGTCTCACCCTTGCCAAAATATATCGTCAACGCAACAAGACTAATTATCGCCGTCAAAACAGTCACACCAACCCACAGCTCTTTATACTTGCTATCCATAACAAATTCTCCTTAAACTCCGCTAATAATATTGACAACAAAATCAAATCAATAACATTGACAAAAATCAAATCAAACTATATCAAAAAACCACAAGCTATACGTATGACATTGACGATTGCGCGGCGGGTGTGGTTGTTGGTTGTATTATCGCAACGAAAAAATGTCGGCAATATACTTTCAAACTCTGTCAGGACTGATTGACGTTATGCCGTGATAAACTTTCCTGATTATTTCGTTTTTTGTGGGGCATTTACATCGTGCCTTTTATCAAGCACTGTATCAATACAATGTATCAATACAATGTATCAACGCCCTGAAAGGGCAAAATATCATAGCGTAGGGCAACGCCCTACGATAATTGATTATAAATAACCTTCGCCCCAACGGAGCAACAATATCAGACCAAGCGGAAGTTTTTAGTTTTCAGTTTTAATATAATCCTTACAGAAAACTCACTACTAACAACTTCCATTATTGTTGATATTATTGGGGCGTTGCCCCGAGTGGTGTTCGTGAATCTCTTTCGTAGGGCGTTGCCCTACGCTATGAGCTTGTTGCCCTTTCAGGGCGTTGACACTGCGAATAAAAGACACAATGTAATACCCCCACAAAATCCAAAATAATCAGAAACTTTTAATAAAATTTTAATAATAAACTAACCTGCATCATCTGTAAAATTTGTTGACAAAATATTCCTTGCGGTAAAAAACATTTCACATCTCAAAAAATATCAGCCCAAAAACAACGTGGACAGCAATTCAGTTTCGACATTCAGGAAATCTTTATCGAATGCCGCCTTCATCTCGTCAAGCGGTGAAGTCTACCGCTTATTCCCTGATTTAAACGCGGACGAGTTAATTGACGACGAACCGGACAACACGGAAGAATTCAATCTCGCCGCCGCAGACACAACAGATAATTATTTTTTGTCAAATGATCATTCTTCTTTGACAAATAATAATTTTTCTTTGCCGAGCAATAATCAAGCAACCGATTCGCAGTTTATATTGCCGTCGTCGGATGCGGATATTTCAACGTTCAATCATCAGGTTGATCGGGTTGGTTTTGGATTTGAGGTTGACGGCGAGTTGGCGGGCGCGGTGAGCGGCGGTCAACATAATGATCAACATAATGATCCGCATAATGATCAACATAATGATCCGCAATTTAGACATTCGTTGGATTATAAGTTGCGAGTTACGGAGTCCGGCGGGGTTGGTGATGATTGTGATTTGGTTGTGTCGCAATTGTTAGCGATAGAAGCTCCGACACCGATAATTCACGTGCCGAATGATTTACCCGAACCGGACATGCCTTTGGACGAGAGGATAAGACGCAGCCGTTGTGTAATCGGGATTTGCAAAAATTATCAACAGACCGTCCAAGAAAAAATCATCAGCGGTCAACAGACAACCGCCGCAGAAAATATCACAATTCCAACCAAACCCAAAACTCCATTGCTAAATTTTCCACAACAAAAAATCCATTACCCACAAAACATCAGAAGTCAAAAAATTCCTCTCGCAATGTTGATGGAAAATTCGACATCGTTGGTGCCGGTTTTGGACAAAACGCCCGCTTTTTTGAATAAAGAACAACCGAATAAAGAACAACTGAATAAAGAATCGCTAAACAAAGAACCGGAAATCATCCCATTCCAACCTGCCCCAAAAGAAACAAATAAAAATAAACAGCCGACAACAGATTCACCAATAATTGCCTTTCCGATTTTGCACAACGAAAATCATGATAAGAATAAACCCAAACAAATTGAACAGAATGATGCGACAAAAATTACGGATAATTTGAACGACAACAACACACAAATTTGTCCAAGTGAAATTTACAATGAACCAAAAATCACCGAACAAAAAAACGAAGAGTCAAAAATTGTAGAGTCAAAAATTGCAGAACCAAAAATTGTAGAGTCAAAAATTGCAGAACCAAAAATTGCAGAGTCAAAAATTGCAGAGTCGAAACACGCGAAGCTGACAAGTGAAGAGTTATTGAAGGAGGAGTCAATAATTTCGGAGTCGAGGAGTGGAGAGCGGATTGAGCTTGTTTCTGGTGGTGTAGGTTTTGGGGTGGTTGGTGGTTATGGTGATGGATTTTTTGGTGTTCGTCGTGAGTTGTGTGGTTATGAGTTTCCGCAACGGGTGTTGGATTTGTTTGAGTTGGCGCGTGATCATGTTTCGTTTATTGGAGATCAATTTATTCGTTTGCGTGATTCCGGCAAGCGGGTGATTAGTGTGAATGGTTGTTTTTCGGGTGATGGTTGTAGTGTGAATTCGGTGTTTGCGGCGGTGGAGTTAGCGTTGCGCGGGGTTCGGGTGCTGCTTGTTGATTTCAATGAATTTAATCCGGTGTTATCGGAATTTTTGGGTATAAGTGATGTGGTGTCGGATTTTGCGGCGGGTGATATTGTTACGATCAAAAATAATCTCGATTTCATTTCAATATTCCCGCAATCAAATAAACTCGATCAAAAAACAACAGATCAATCAACCATCAAACCGTCAATCTTAAAATCAAAAAGGTCGGTGCCGGTGTCGATATTTATTGAATCGGTGTTGGGTTTGCGTTCGGATTATGATTTGATTTTGTTTGATTCTGGACATCTTTCGAATGTTCCTTTTGGGGTGAGTTTGCGTATGTGGCGAGAGATTTCTGCTGATGGTCTTTTTTTGGTGGTGAGTGAAAAGAATTTCCCGACAGTAAACTTCGGAACAATAGCAAAACGCCTATCAGAACAACAAATCGATCTACTAGGAATAATTATCAACGCATGATCATAAACAATCATGCGTATACTCTTTCCCAATTTTGCCGCGCTAACGGCGTGGACTGGAACGCGGGTGTCCCGCCCTTGTTATACTGCACATCTTTTTTTTTTTGAGAATACGAACCATACGAAAAATACGGAATAAACGAAAATTAATTTCTAAAAACTATTTTTAACGCGAAATACACGAAAATATACTTTTTGCGCTTGATAATTCCTTTTTTTAAATGTTATCGTGAAAATTTGTATAACCAATATTGAGTCTCAACCAATCCGCAACTGGTTATCGATTCCCTCTCCCTTAGTAACACAATGTTCCCCCCAATCCGCGCCCTTATCCCCTTATTAAAACATTGTGAATAAGGGGATAAGGACGTATGATCGTGGTAGCTTTGTTGTTATTAAGGGTGGGGAAATTGGTACCTGTTGCGTGTCGGCTGTGACTCAATATCCGTAGCTCAAATCGGTAATAAAATCATATTTATTACGATTGAGAAAGGGAATTTTCAAGGGTAAAAAGTATAGTTATAAAAATACGTTTTGCCCTATAATTTCAAGGATGCAGCAACATAAAACAAGACGGCTCCCTCGACAAATGAGCGGGGTATTGTAAGATAACGAGTCGCGGCTGTCAATCTGCCGTGTTGTTTGGTATATTGTAATATATCAGTGAAATACCTCAACGCTGTAGTAAAACAAACCTTATTTTCTTACAAAAGTAACAACCTTAGTAGCTATGTAATATCATAGCTTTGCAAGCCGTAGGTTTGCATCGCTCGGTAGAAGATGATGTTCCCACACAAACTAGCATTCCGTAGGAATGCCGCCATTGGGCAAGTCACAGGGTTGCATTCCTACGGAA
>JAISQS010000624.1 GCA_031274045.1 Planctomycetaceae bacterium
TGCGATTTCGCGTGCTATTTTCGTACGATAAATCCATTGTGTTGATCGGTAGCTGGCATATTCGTCTTGTGTACAGTTTTGTAATCGTTCATCAATCATCATACAACTAATGTACTCACGAATACGTTGAATTGTCATCAGCAAAACATTTTTTTTTGATACATCAACTCCTCCGTCAAGAACCATAAGCACATCATCGAAAGCGCAACATGATGATGCCAACCTCGCCAATTGCGAACTTGATAATCCGCATTCGCCTTTGGCACGATGAAAACATTCCTCAATTCGATACGCTTGTTTGATCACTCGCGCATACTCCTCCAACTCAACCGGAGCTGATTTATTGTACGATAAATAATAATCACATCGCAGCTTGTTCGTATCATCACGCCAACGACTCACAACCAACGTCTCAACTTCACCAATCTCATCACCAATTTTCGCACGAACATCACACACAACCAAATATATCTACATGTGTTGCACATTAAAATTCATTTTTTATTTTTAATGCGCAAAAATTATATTATTGCATTCCTTCGGAAAGGTTATCAGCATAGAGGATCAAAATTCCATTTTGCTCACCGATCATATTGGCAACTTTTTTTATGAGCTTATCAAGAATGATCTTATCAACCTATTCGACTTGCCCAATAAAAAACTGAAGTCGTTACCGATCATATCCGCGATCACATCCGTGAAAATACGAAATCGACTCAACATTTTTTCGCTCAACATCCGACAACAAACCTTTGATGTAATCAACAACTTTATCGTGTTGAATTCGATGCCGCAGATGCGTGATAAACGGTTCAATAAAATTTTTCAACCGCTCAATCATGCCCCAAAAATTTTCAGGTGTTACCAAGCAACCTTCGTGACTTACGTCATTATCAATAAAGTAACGTTTTTTCAAAAAGCATACCTCCTTGCAATAAAAAATTACAAATTTTGACAAAATTCAACAAAAACACAACATAACTAATTGTAACAAAAAACTTAACAAAAGTCGGGACAGTAGAATTAATATGTCAACACAAAAATATAAAAAATCCGATTTATTTAATGTTGCGCCGGATTCGGTGTTGTTTTGTTGGCGGATGACCGATGATGTTATTTATGCTGTTGGTGGTATTGATGCTATTGACAAGGCTGAAATAAACGTGTAGGATTCGCCACTGTCTTGCGAATCGGCGGATAATCCGGATAGACAAAAATTCGCAAATTAAATCTCACAAATGTTCCGATATACCAAAAGTATTACTGCCATGTCGCTAATTGTTCCGCATGATTGTTGGAGGATTTTCACAGGAAAGTAACGGAAGAATATTTAAAACTTCCGAACTATTTAAAACTTCAATTATGGTTAGTTGTATTCCTGCGAGTTATTCACATGGTACAAAGTACAATAGTCGTTCGTGTGATTTGTGAGTTACGTTTCGTTAACAAAAAAATTAAATTAGGAGAAATGAACATGCAAAATTTAAGAGTCAATTTGTTGGTAAAGTTATATGTTAAAATAGGCAAGGGGGGGGGGGGTACGTAGTTTTAATAATTACCATGATCCTTCTTGTAATTCTAGTTTTAACTCTATATTTAACAATAACTTTCAAAAAGTTACTTCTGTCGGGGGCTGTGGTAGAAAGCCTTCTTTTGTTTGTGGTTTTACTCTTGTTGAGCTTTTGGTTGTGATAGCGATTATTGGGCTTTTGATCGCTTTACTTTTGCCGGCAGTTCAATCGGCACGTGAAGCCGCCCGCCGAACTCAATGCTCCAACAACATGAAGCAATGGGTACTCGCCTCGCACTCACATCATGACTCGTACAACAAGTTACCCACTCAGCAAAGTGCGTCCGTTACTTCTTCGTCCGGAGAGTGGTCAGCGACGGCGGCGTTGTTGCCGTTTATGGAGGCTGGGAATATTTACGACAGTCTCAAAAGTTTCGGTGCCGAGCCTTGGGGAACCGCAGCTCACGCCAGTTCTGAACCGCATTTCAAAAATATAGCGACGCTTCTATGTCCTTCTGATCAGAACGCGAAAACACCCGGGATATGTGGGGCGAAAGGGAATTTATGCGTCAGCTATGGTGATGGTTCATTGCAAGGAAACGGCGCGATAACGAGTTTAAGCCACGCACAATGTGTAATGTCACGCGGAATGTATGTTGCGAAAGCTGCACGTAAATTTGCGGATATTACGGATGGTTTGAGCAACACTATTGCTATCAGCGAATCTGTAACCGGTAATCTTAATAATTTGTCAAATGTACTCGGCGGCACATCAATACAATCAAGCATCCAAGTAGGCTCCTCCGATGCGATTCAACCAATCAATTGTCTCAATAACGGGATCAGTTCTACGAATCGCAACACAATAAACGCTCCATATATTCATGAAGATCGATGGCGTTGTTCGCGTTATTTGGACGGGCATTATTTTCACTCAGGTTTTCACACAATCTTGCCCCCAAATTCACCGAACTGTAAACCAGTCGATGGTGAGCGCGTCTGGGGAATATATTCTGCAAGCAGCTTTCACTCCGGCGGTGTAAATTGCGGTATCGGCGATGGTGCCGTGCGGTTTATCCCAAATTCAGTCGATTGCGGCGGACTACCGCAAAGTGTGCAAGGAATAAACTTGCGCGGAAAAAGTTTATTTGGCGTATGGGGTGCATTGGGAACTCCGCGAGGCGGCGACTCGGCAACATTGCCATAACGCAATAAACGTTTTTTTTCGCCGACATTTTCGTTGCGCAAAAAAAATGTTGGGCAGAACCGTTTTTTGCTCAACATAATTCAAATAACATTCAACCTACCACCTTTTAACTTCAAATAAAAATTATGAGAAAGATTTTAAGTTTCGTGAGTCTGATTTCGGTTTTGGTTTCGGTTCTTTTTTTGAGTTTTGGTTGTTCGTCATCGAGTCGACCTGCGGATTTACCGAAGCTGTATCCTTGCAAGATAACAATAACGCAAGACAACTCGCCGCTTGAAGGTGCGGACGTTTCACTTGTGCCTTTGGAACAAAGCGACGGTAAGTGGCGTTCGTCTGCGGTAACAAATGAGTCCGGCATCGCAACCATGATGACCTACGGATTCAAGGGTTCGCCTGCGGGTAAATTCAAAGTTGTTGTAACAAAAAACACAAATGAAGACCCGGAATACTCAACAGACGAAACCGGCAAAAAAGAAATAATCGGATACGCATCCGTTTATTCAACCATCGAAGAGCAATACACAAACCCCGAAACCACACCGCACTCAATCGAAATATCAGAAACAAACAAAAACACGTCAGCTAATTTTGATGTCGGCAAGGCAACAAAATACAAGCTCTAACCACATAAAAATCGTTGATAAATAATAATTTTGTCAAAACAAAAAATAGGAGATTAAACAATGAAAAATTTTAAAGAAACGCTCATGCCAAATAACGATTACATTGGTAATCTGTCGGCACAAAAAAGATCACACAACAAAAGACATTGTTTCCAAAATGGTGTTTTTGGAGCTTGTGGATTTACGCTTGTTGAGTTGCTTGTTGTTATCGCGATTATTGGTCTTTTGATCGCGGTGCTTTTGCCTGCAATCCAAGCGGCACGTGAAGCGTCGCGGCGAATGGCTTGCTCAAATAACATGAAGCAATGGGTACTCGCGTCGCATGCATATCACGACACTTATGAAGAACTCCCACGACAATACAACAACTCCATAAACGCATCACGTTGGTCGGCAACCGCGTTGTTGTTACCGTTCATGGAGGCGGCTAATACGTTTGAGGCATTGAGGTCGACGAGTGGAATTCTGCCTTGGAGTACGAATGATTATCCTCACAAAAAGAATTTTGCGGCGGTTCAATGTCCGTCAGATGGTTTAGTAACGGAAATAGGACCTAACAGCGCAAAAGGGAATATCGTTTTTTCAAGCGGCGACGGTGTACTACAATCAAGCGGTGTCATAACTGCGAGCGATCACGCACAAAATGTAAGTTCGAGAGGTGTGTATATTGCGCGTTTTGCGAAGACGTTTGAATCGATAAGTGATGGTTTGAGCAACACCATTTCGATAAGCGAATCAGTAAGCGGTTCAGGAGATAATACGAACAAAGTAATCGGCGGAATAAATAATTCAGGCGGCGCAATTCAAGACGGCGGCAACGACAGGATCAAACCGTCCGCTTGCATAAACAACGCATACAGCTCTTCAGACCGCCAACTCCTAGCAAATCCTTTAACAGGTCAATGGCGTTGTTCGCGTTATTTGGATGCGGTGCAAATGTATACTTCATTCAATACAGTCATGCCGCCGAATTCGCCGACTTGCAAAAGGACGGATGGCGAAGACGTATGGGGATTATATACGGCGAGTAGTTATCATCTCGGAGGTGTTAATTGCGGGATAACAGACGGTTCAGTCAGGTTTGTAAATGACATTGTTGATACAAATCACCTGCCAGATTCGATTCAAGGTAGAAATTTAACCGGAGAAAGTCATTTTGGGGTTTGGGGCGCGATGGGAACTCCGCAAGGAGGCGAAGCAAAGTTTTTGCCCTGAGCTGGATTGACAACGCGAAGCGGAATTTTCATTTACCACAAACGACACAAATAATATTTTGTCAACAGATTTAACAGATTAGTTTTTAGTTCTACTGTATTGAGTTTTTTTAACTTATTGTGTGTTAGTTATTTATTTTGTGGATTTTGTTTTTTTTGTGCGATTTTGCGTGCTATTTTCGTACGATAAATCCATTGTGTTGAGCGGTAGCTGGCGTATTCATCTTGTTTACAAGTTTGCAATCGTTCGTTGACTAGCATGTTAGTCAAGCACTCACGCACTTGTTGAATAGTGATTGATGAAGTTTTTTTTTGATACATCA
>JAISQS010000666.1 GCA_031274045.1 Planctomycetaceae bacterium
CATTTTGCCAATGACTTGATCGCAATGGGCAACTTATTTGGTGAAAACTTCTATAAGCAAGCGGTCGCTGCGAATGGTCTTGTGCGTGATTTTTATGAGCAATTGAAAGCGGCAACAAAATCATCAACAGTTAATCGTACATTTATTACGGGAGTTTCGCCGGTAATGCTTGATGATCTTACGAGCGGTTATAACATCTCGGATAATTTCACACTCAAATTAAAATACAACGAAATGATGGGCTTCACTCAACACGAAGTTGAGGAATTGATGGAGAATACTGGAGTCGATCCAAAGTTGATCACGATTGACATGGAACATTATTACAACGGCTATCTGTTTCATAAAGACGCGAAAAATAGAGTATACAATCCGTCAATGATGCTCTATTTCTTTAAAGAGTTGCTTGATGAAGGTAAACTGCCGGAAAATTTAATTGATCCGAATTTAGTGACGGATTACGGTCGTTTAAAGCGTCTTGTAGAAAGCAAGCGCAACCGCGAAGACTTGATTCTTATTGCGAAGGATGGTGGTATTGATGGTCAACTGTTATCGAAGTTTTCGATTGATCGTTTGAATGATGAGCATTATTTTGTTTCGTTGTTGTTTTACATGGGGCTTTTGACTATTGGAGGTTCTGGTACGGAGGGGTTCAGTTTGGTTGTTCCTAACTTCTCGATTCAGACGGTCTATTGGGAATATATTCAGGAACTACTTCGCTGTGAGTTGCCTGATTTAAGTTTGGGTGATTTGCGTGGTGCAATTTATGGGATTGCTAAAGACGCTGATATTGAGAGTTTTATTCAGTATGTTTCGGAAAATATTTTGAGCAAGTTGTCCGATCATGATACGCAAAATTTTGATGAGAAGTATATCAAGTTGGTGTTGATGGTTTATTTGCGGATGAGCAATGTTTACACGACGATGAGTGAGTATGAGGCGGTGCCGGGTCGGGTTGATCTTTTTTTGCAAAGTAACGCACGTTATCACGGATATGATCACGAATGGATTCTTGAACTCAAATATTGCAAGGCAAGTGACAGCGAACAAGAAGTAGAACGAAAACGCAAAGACGGATTCGAAAAATTGGACAAGTATCTCAAATCAGATCGCTTAAAAAATCGTCCGAATTTGCATTCTGCGTTGATTATCTTTACCGGAAAAAATAAATACGAAGTCATAAAAGACGAAATAAAAAAATAGAGCAATTAACCACCTCAACAAAAAAATTACGACTATTGTGAATGCAACGGCGAAATTGTGTATCAAAAAAGACGTGTAGATTTTTGTTGGGTGGTTTGTTGTTTTGCGTTGTGTTTTTATTTCCATCCGTGGCGTGCGCGTACTGCGGACATTGCGGCTAGGATGTCTGTCCATGTTTGCGGGTTCATCATTACTGAATTTGCAAACATGCACCCGTCCCAACAGATGTGATTGAATCGTTTTGTCAAACCGTCCTCGTCTGCTAACCAGAATCCGGCGTATTTGACAATGTCAAGTTTGCCGTTTGGGTCATTGGGCAGGCAATGCCGTCCAGTTTTGTCGTGTGTTCCGCTGCCGAATACGGACGCGTCGTTTTGGGCAATATGCAAATCAACAGTCCAATGCCGCAACGCATTCGTCATTGTTTTGTACGCTCGATCAAATGTATCAACATCGCTCCAATCGAAATTCTCCGGCAAGATTCTATCTTCCGGTGCATTGTATCCGAGCAGATACAAGAGCGTGTGAGCCATATCGGCTTGAAATCCTAGCGTCTGCGGCAGATCGACTATTTCGAGAATTTGCAACATCCGCCTCCAACTATGTATTCCCCCCCAACAAATCTCACCTTCACACGCCAACACTTCATCATAATCGGCAGCGATTTTACATGCTTCTTTGAAAGTTTCGGCGATTAGTTTTTGGTTTTGTTCGGGGTTTTTTGTCCATTCTTCTACACTTCCGGCGGTATCGATTCGCACGCAGCCGTTCGGTCTTACGCCTAGTTTTCTAAGTTCAGATGCAACTTGACATCCTTTTTTGACTTGTTCTAAAAATCTTTTGCGGTCAGCATCGTTGCCGAATGCTGAACCTCCGCCTGCACTCTGCCAAATTGCGGGGACAACTGTCCCTACTTCGAGGTGAAGCGTAGTTACCTTGTCAACAAGCCGCTTCGTTTCCTCTTCAATTGAATCTAAATCGAAATGCGGCTTGCCCAGACTCAAATCGAATCCGTCAAATTTAATACCGCCGACATCCGCATCAGACGTTAATTTAAGCATCGTGTCAAAGTCAATAACAGGTTCCGCTCCGGGAACTCCCTTGCCAACAACTCCGGGCCACGTGGCATTGTGGAGTTTGGGAAATAGGTTTGTTTTTTGTTTTGCCATAAATAAATGGACTCCCAAATGTGTGAAAATCGGACATGGAATCAACTCAAAAATGTAAAGCAACGAAGCAACAAAATACGTTTGCGGATAAAAAACAGACGAACAAAACAGACAACAAAAAAATAAATGGAAACCAAAAACACCTCACCGTTAATTAGTTCTCACTGTTGATCAGTTAAAGACTCTCCCAAATAGATTTTGAAAATACAGCTTCGCCCGCCAACTCAACAAACGCGGACTAATTTTACCAGTTATACCCAAAGCGGTATAGTCGGGCGTTTTCTTGCGCCGACAGATTGACTGTTATTGCAACGCGAAAAAAAAGTATAATAGAACGTTATTTGTTGAATGTTCCGACTGCGCGGGCGATGGCGCAAACGGTGATTTTTTTTGCGCCGGCTTTTTTTAGTATTTTTGTAATCTCATTGCAAGTCGCGCCTGTTGTCAAAATATCATCAATCAGAAGAATCCGCTTTCCTTTCAACAAATTTTTTTTGGCATCTTTGATCGCAAATGCGCCTTCGACGTTGCGCCGTCTTGCTCTGTCGGAAAGATGATATTGCAACGCGGTTTCACCAACTCGCTTGACAATATCTGTCTGCACCAATACGCCTAACTTGCGTCCAAGTTCACCGGCAATCAAATCAGGTGAATTGACCCCGCGCCACCATCGACGTTTACGATGACTCGGAACCGGAATTATCAAATCAAATTTGCCCGAAAGCATACGCCGACGCTCACTCAATAAAAGCATTGTAACCGCACGCGCAAGAAAACCGGATTTGTCCGTCTTCATTCGCAAAACAATCGAACGCAAATCTTTCTCGTACTCTCCCAAAACTACAGCACGATCAAATCTGAAAACCAATCCGTGACATCGACCACATTCAGAACGCCCCAAATCAGATAATTGACGTTTTGCACAACAGCGAGGACAAACCAACTCACTGGGCGTTGCCAACAAAGAAGCACAACGCGGACAAGGAGGTAACGGCAACCAAAATGAACCAAAAAGAAAAGATAAAATACCGCCAAAAATACCAACACCAGAATCATCACCCGAAACAGACTCACCATCAATCCTTAATTGCTCATCAGACAACAACACACCACAAAGCGGACAAAGCGGCGGAAAAAAAACATCAAGAACATCCGTAAAAAATGACATACCAAAAGCCGCGAAAATTCGCTAACAAAATACAAAAATCATAATTATTAAGATACATACAATAAATAAACAGTAACAATCCTCGATAGTGGAAGCGTACCACCCGACACGTTAATGGTGTCATCCGCATCTGAATTATCGTACAAAATATATAATTTACCTGAATGGCAACCGGAACGAAACTTTTTAATATCATCTGGACAAAACCATTTCTGATTTCCTCCTCTACTGTTGACCAAATATCTTTCCGTATCACTCCATACCATATCGAACTGTTCAAACATACGCTCTATGTCTCCATGTCGGGCATAGAATTTTACGATTATATGAGAATCCATAAATGCTTCTTCAACACATGCTTGTTCCAATATAATACCTTGCGCATTACGTATACCAATTGTACTTAAAAGCTCCTGGCATTTTTGCGGATCTGACACATCAATTTTGGCATAATTACCGATTGCGTAGGTCATGAGAATCGCAATAGATACAGGTAACACTACACGCACAATAAATATCACAGTGACAGCAGTAATAATAGTCCAAAATATAACTTTTTTTATCATTTTTTATTTAAATCTTGTAACGATAACAAAGCCGATGCGATCGTAACTTTTTGTCCGCGAAATCAACACGCAGAACATCAACCAGACAATCCGAAATTGTAATATATCAGCGAAATATTCGTTTTAATCAACCTTATTTATAACCTTATTTTTCCCAACAAAACAACCTTAGTAGCCATTGACAATAAAAAAATATCTACCTTAAGCTTTTTTAGCACGCAGATGACGCAGATTTTATGGATTTACGCAGATTAAATAAAATCTGTGAATATCCTAAAAATCTGCGTCATCTGCGTGCTAAAAAAAGTGGATATTTCGCTGATATATTACAATTTT
>JAISQS010000716.1 GCA_031274045.1 Planctomycetaceae bacterium
AGTTTGGAAGGAACGCCAAGACGTGTTGGAGAACGTAAGGTGGGTAACCGACCGCCGGGCTTTCTTGGTGAATAGCGTTTTCGGTGAGCGGAGCAAGCCGAAAACTGTGGTGCGGAAAACGTGTTGATATACCAAATTGCTCAAAACGTAGGGCGTTTTGGTTTTACCGGTGCGTTTTGGCGATCCCGTTGTCGGCTTGTGCCGACGTAACCGCCCGGCAGTCGGTTGCCCACCTTACGATCATCAAAGCAAAGAAACTTGTGTGGTATAACGAGGCGAGTACGCCGACGCTATGAGCATCTACATTTATGGGCGTTCAACAACTATGTTATAAGTTTTTGTGCCGCCTTTTTTGACTTCAAAAGTTAAGTCGGTCTTTTCCGCCAAACAATATTTCTCAGCAACACGCGGAACATCTGTGTATGAGATAAGATTCTTGTTGTCGTCGTAGACTTCGTCTGTTCTTTTCTCTGTCGAGGTAAGCCAAATTTTGTAAACGCCATCGGGGATTCCTTCAACTTCTTTGACTCCGCCGGTAATATACGTTCCGTCTTTTTTGATAGTGCCAACGTATGAGTTGTGACCGTTGTCAAAAACGACGTAACCGAAATCAACCGGCTCACCATCAGAAAATTTGACAGTCCCTGAAATTTTCGTCACACGCCCACAACCGACAAAACAACAAAACACCAACACCAATAAAAGTAATCCAACCAAATTTATACTCTTATTCCGTTTCATATAATCTAACCTTTCTATTTACTTTGTTATGATAAGTTTTTCAAACGAACATTACTGATTATTTCGTATTTTGTGGGATTATGGTTTTTTTAGCACGCAGATAACACAGATTATCAGGATTTACGCAGACAGATTTCATTATATTTCTTCATCCGCGAATATCTTTAAAATCTGCGTCATCTGTGTGCTTACAAATGCGCAAATAATATCTCCCACAAAAAACAAAATAATCACAAAAATTCAAACTGCCGCCAACCCGAAAATCATGGGAACGAAACCGGATTACCGTCGTTGACGCGGGATAGGTTGTGCATGATTGTTTGTGATGTTGTGATGGTGATAGCATGAACGGAAGCGTCTCCAATCAAAAAGTTGACGATACCGTTATGCGAACTGCCAAAGCCGTAGTTTCCCGTGATACCGGCGGCATCCGGCGTTGTGTCTACTGGAATACGCGAATCGTTCGGACCTCGGGCAAAAGCAATTTTATCTGCACTCACAAGTCTTCCGGCATTTTGATGATAAGAAGTAGGGTAAGCTCCAAAATAACCACCGTCCCAATGCTTATGTGCATTTTTGTTTGAGTTGAGTGCCCATGCAGGAATATGTTTTTCACCCACGACAAGTTGATTACTAGCTCCATCTGACAGCCAAGACATGTTATCACGCGGTTCCCAACTGAGCATGCTTTGGAAGTCTAAGTTTCCGGATCCGTTTATTGTTCCGCTGAAAGTACAACTTGATACTCGCAAAGCTCCCTTGAAATCAATAACACGTGCACTACTAATACCATCACCATTTGTTCGCGTTCCCAAAATACCGAACTCCGCCCAATACCATTCTCTTTCTTTGGCAATCACCGCAACATAATCGGCGCGAGGACCTGTAAGTCCTCTGTTTGTGCCGTCGTTTTCTGCAAATCCGGCAGTGCTCCCTCGTCGGCGTGACGGACAGGCGTAATTTGAAACGCTTCCGTGTGCCTTCTTTTCGCTGGCACTCGTAATATTTCCGTACCACGCGTCGCCGGATTTTTCTGTGCTGGAAGCGGCAGGAGTAGCCAAGAAACCTGTTGCGGGATCCGTTACTTTGTCGTAAAGTGCCGATTGCTCAATATACGGATAAATCAGGTGTAGGAATGTTCCTTTTGATCCGTGAAGAGTAACTGGCGGCAAGCCGTTTTGGGTGTCGTGAAAGTTGTGGATTCCGATACCGATTTGTCTGAGGTTGTTGGAACATTGGGATCGCCGAGCGGCTTCGCGTGCAGCTTGAACTGCGGGCAAAAGGAGCGCAATCAACAACCCAATAATCGCTATCACAACAAGAAGCTCAACAAGAGTAAAACCAAAAAACGGAAGATGTTTTTTGGAAGAGTAATCAGGATTGTCAAATTTATCTTTACAAAAAATTCTACCTTGACAACGCCCCCCCCCCCCCCTTGCCTATTTTAACATTTTCGATTTCGCACTTAAAATTAGCCGAAATTTGCACAAAACTACCTTCAAAATTTGTCTTTTTCATAATTTTTTCTCCTATATTTTTAACAAACATTTGGAAACAAACTTAACACCACCGCAATACAAACTCGCACCGAACAATTTCATAAAATTCATATCGGCAAAATTTGTAAAACAGCAACACACATATTTGAAACAAGAAGAATTATCCGAACTCAAACTAATCCATCCAGCTCAAATACAACGATTGCGGGAATGGTACATCAGATTACAAAAAAACACAAGTAGGTCTTTGAATTTTTTAGAAATCTTTTAATGACATTGTTGCTTTATAAACGGAAGATAGTTTTTTTGAGAATACGAAACAGACAAAATATACGGAACAGACGAAATTCTACTATTTTGATTCCTTTCGTTCATTTTGTATGTTTCGTCCGGTTCGTATCTCAAAAAAATTATGATTGAGAGAAATGAGAAATAGTGGGGCAGGTAGCATGAGTTCAAATTTCATGCAAGTTCTAACTATTTTCTTTGTTATATCATCTCTTTTTAATATTGTGCGATCATTTTGCGCAGTGACATAACAAAAAAAGCGGTGGTTATCCATCCAACAGACAACCACCGCCAAAGGTAAACTTAACGGAGGTAATCTTAACATGAATCAAAAAAATTGCAATACCAGTTTGGAAAATTTTTGTCCCGTCAACCGGATTGATGAGGATATTGA
>JAISQS010000729.1 GCA_031274045.1 Planctomycetaceae bacterium
GTTGAGTTCTGTCGGATCGTCTGTTTGTTGTTTCAATGTCAATATCTTTATTCATCGGCTCGACAACAAATTCTGTCTCAAAAGCCTCAGTTTTCAATGTATGCACGCCGGGCTTCAATCTCGTTTGTAAAAGCCACGCGGTTTTGCCGTATCGAATTGTCCATGCGGTTGGTCGCCCATCGAGGATGAGTTCCAAATCGTACGGAGGTTCATCTCCGCCTTTTTGAGACAACCTAACTTCATCCGGTCGCCACGCGCAAATTATCGTAACATCCTCCGAATCAACTTTAGATTGAGGCAACGGAGTCAATAGGACAAATTGCGCCGCAACTTCAGCATCTGTCGGCAGCTCTTTTTGCTTTTTGATAGCTTCAACTCCGCCAAGCCAAATAGGACGATCCACCGCGTCCATAAATGTCTCAAAAAAAATGAACACTATCACCCCAAGAAACAATAAAACCATCAACACCTGAAAAAACATAGCAACATACGGTCGCCAATCAGGAGGCTCCGGGACATGAGAACCGGGCAAAAAAATCGACGTATACTCGTTACGTACCATATCAAGTAAAACGAAAAAATAAAAAAAAATTACAACAAACACAATCCAACCAACACAATCCAACCGCAACACAAAAATCACATCAATCTTTTTTTACCCATCGTATTATACTTTCGTACAATACTGTCGGGTCTATTGGTTTTGTGATGTGATCGTTCATTCCTGCCGCGATACATTGTTCTTTGTAGCCAGTCATTGCGTGTGCTGTCATTGCCAGAATCGGCAAGTTTACATTTTTCGGGTCTTTGCGGATTGCTTCTGTTGCTTGGAATCCGTCCATTTCCGGCATCTGAATATCCATGAAAACTAATTTGTAATCTTTGAGCCGCAACATCTCCACCGCAATTTTTCCATTCGACGCAACATCCACCTGAAACCCTTTTCGCTTCAACAACTCCGTAGCAACCAATTGATTGATTTTATTATCTTCCACCAACAAAATCAAAATACCTTTCAAATAATCAGGAATCTCAACATCGGGAGGTTTCTCCGCAACATCATCTTTTTTTGCTTTTGCCTCATCCTCTTTTTTTTTCGGCAACTGTACTCTTATTGATGCGGCGGTGTTGTTGTTTATGCCGTCGGGATTTTGCAGTGACAAATTTACGGTGAATCTAAAAGCCGTTCCTTTTCCGTAGTGACTTTCGCATACGATATTCCCGCGCATAGCTTCGACCAGACTTTTTGTGATTGCCAAACCTAATCCGGTGCCTCCGTATTGTCTTGTTGATGATGTGTCTGCTTGTGTGAACGGCGTGAACAATTGACGAATCTGTTTTTCGTTCATCCCGATTCCGGTATCAGCAACAGAAAATTCCAAAGAAACAAAATTTTTATTGTACGAGTTGCCTTTATTTGTGTCGGTATTTTGGTCGGTATTTTGGTCGGAGTCTTTGTCGGAGTCTTTCGCGATAAGTTTTATTATACCGGAGTCCATACCCGGGATTTTTGACAGATACAATTTTTTCGCGCACAAAGTTATGCTCCCTTTGTCGGTGAATTTTAGCGCGTTGCTTAGCAAGTTATCGATAATTTGCTTTAATCGCGACGGGTCGCCCAGAACTTTTTCCGGCAACTGCGTATCAACATCAACGCAGAATTTTAATCCTTTGCCCTCAATCTCATGTCTATAATCATCAACAATACTATCGATCAATTTGTTCAACGCAAACTCGGTGAAATCTATTGTCAAATTCCCCGCTTCTAATTTTGAGAAATCTAAAATATCATTGAGAATTACCAATAACATTTTTGCGGATTTCTCCATTGTGAGAATGAATTCGCGTTGTTTCTTGTCTAGGTTTGTGTTTAGTATCAGGCTGGTCATGCCGAGAATGGCGTTCATTGGGGTTCTTATTTCGTGACTCATATTTGCGAGGAAATCGCTTTTTACTCTTGCCAAATCTTCAGCGACATCACGTGCTTTTTGCAAGTCATTTTGTATATTTCTCATTTGAGTGACATCGACCAACCATACCATTGCGCCTTTTTCTTCGTAGTAATCAGAGTAGAAGAGGTTCGCGAGCATTTCTTTTGGTTCGCCGCTTTTTGTCCGTATTGAGACATCGCGCCAATTTATAATTTTATCTTCTAAAAGTTCTTCAAATAATTTGCGTCCGAATTCTTTATCTTGGAAGAAGTCTAACATTTCCTCTTCGCCGTTGACACCCAAGAAATCTTGCATGAATGGTGTTGAGTATCTGATTTTTCCGTTGACGACGATTGAGAAGCATACCGGACTTGAGTTGAGTACATCGAGGAGTAGTATTCGTTCTTGTTCTAGTGCTTGTTGTGCTTTTTTTAGTTCCCGCAAGTCGCGAATATAACCGACGACGATGAAAACTTCTTTCCGCTCAACCCGAACAAGAGTAATTTCAGACGGCAAAGAATCACCGTTTGAAGTTTGGTGCATCCATTCACAAATTACGTGACCTGTTTCAAATGCGCTGCGTAATTTTTCGTGCATGAGTTGTTTTGAATCGAGTCCGTTTGGTTGTTGCGGGGGCGATAGCGAGTGGAAGCGTTCGATAAATTCTTGTTTGTAGCGTAAACCGAACAAGTTGACAGCTTCAAGATTGCAATCAATCAGATTTATATTTTCATCCCAGAATGTAACGCAAAGAGGCGTTGCGTCGAGCATGATTTGAGTCCGTTCGTCTGCGGCTCGTTCGCGGAAATCGTACAATTGGGTCACCATTGAGTTGAATGCTTTTGAGAAATTTCCCATGAAGTCAACCCGTTGCGAGAAGTCGCCGATGGCAACCTGTTCAACTTGCCATGCGAGATGTCGCAAATTAGCTTGGAGCGTTTTCAAATAACCCGCCATCACGCCGCGTATCGTTATGTCGTAATCAAAATCACCACCGGCAAAACGACGCAATATCTCCCGTATCTCATGCAAATCCGAGTACGTCATCGACAAGTCTTTGTCCGTAGCAGTATCCAATGCCAAATTCGGAAACGCTTCCGAAAGCGGCGGTACGTTACGACCGACTAAAAGTTGCCGTAATAATGTTATCTCGTTTTTATCGGTAATCGACATGCGAAAAAAATGCGATGTGAATTTGGATGAATGGTAACCATTCTGAACTGCTCTTGTTATCAATTCTTTGAAATCTATTTCATCTCAAAGTACAAAAGCAGACCTACACAAGTAAACGCTCAAAAGAGCAAATCGCCGCAACGTTGCTGGGAACTGTTTAATTCCGGTTGTCAAGGTTGCCGAACAATCAGGAACAACATACACGTAACTCTCCATAAAACTTACAAAATCAAGGAGACGTAAAAACAGGATTCAATCGTACAAATTTTCACGATGACACCGGCTCCCGCAATTGGATCAAAAACTACTCCAACAGGAAGTATAATACAGGACTATTAAAAGTCTTCATAAATCACAACCTCTTTGACAAACATTCACCCGACAATATTCGCATAATCGCGCAAACCGGCATAATCGATAAAAAAAATCAAACCGCCAATGCCCAACAAAATCGCATTTTTTATGCCGCATCGTTATGCCGCGCCGTAGTTGATGGTGACACCAACAATCATGCCAGTCTCAATACTTTGTCACAATTAAGACAACTACCAATAATTTATTTTAAACACAAAACACAAAAAAACGAAATTCGCAAAAGAGATATTTAGCAAGTATGAAGGTTTCGTGTATTTTGCGTTTTCGAGCAATCCGCGTTGAGAATAGTTTTTATAGTTTTTAGAAGTTACATTAAGCAATCACTCATCACAAACTCTCGGTATTCTCTCAAATTATTGAATAACAGTCAACGACCAACAGAATGACATCAACACAAAATAAATTTATTTTAAGATTCCTTTCGGTAATTTCGTTTGAATCATCATAAATTCACAAGAAGTTCGGAGAAGGAGAAGGAAAAGGAAAAGAGAAGGAAAGGAAAGTTTTGTAATACATCAGTGAGATACTTTCGGCGGTCATAAATGTATATTTTTTTACCCCGTAGAGGCGTGAAAGCTTGAGGCGTTAGGCAGGGAGGAGTTAGACCTCGTTATACCGC
>JAISQS010000730.1 GCA_031274045.1 Planctomycetaceae bacterium
TGTTGTTGTCGGCTGATTTCTTTTTCGCGGATTCTTTTGGCTTGGGCAAAAGTAGACGCAATGGAACCCAAGCCACGATAAAAATCGGCACAAAAAATACAAGACCAACCGCAAACGAACCACAGACAACCGTATTATCCAACATTGTCCAAGCCGCGACAGGAATTTTGAACAGTATGCCTCCGATTACTTGGACTACTTGATTTGTCAAAATAGAATCGCCGATGCCATGACATAACATTGGGTCAATTCGTATTGACACAAATGAAACGGCGACCATTATCAACATGCCAATAATCAAATTTGCCCGCGAAAACAGGAACAATATTAACACTAACCCAAACAATAATTTGCCAGATGTCGGCAACAACATCCCAAGCAAAAATCCAAACGAAATCGCCAACGCAATTTCACTCGCTCCGAAACGTCCTAGTAATTTATACATTTTATTTTTTATCCGTTAATGTTGTTTGGTTGACGAAGCCGTCAACTTGATTTTACTCTCAATGTTGTCTCGGTATTGTCTCGATATTTGGCAATAAAAAAATATCTACCTTAAGCTTTTTTAGCACGCAGACAACGCAGATTTTAAAGATATTCGCAGGTGAGGAAAAACAGGCATTTATAAGAAAATCTGCTATAAAAAAATCTGCGCAAATCCTGATCATCTGCGTCATCGGCGTGTCAAAAAAGGTTTGGTGTTATGTTTGTGTGAGATTTACGGGTTAATAAATATTGCGTCGTTAGTCATCTATTTTTTGAACCAATTTTTTGCGGTGGTGAATGCTTGTGATATTTTTTTGGGGTATTTTCCGCCGGCTTGGGCGAGATGCGGTTTACCTCCTCCTCCGCTTCCGCCTACTTCTGTTGCTGCCGCTTTGACCCAATCAGCCGCGTTCATTCCTTTCGCAATCAAACCCTTGCTCAACCCTGCCACCAATGTAACCTTGTCCTCCGCGATTGCCGCCAACATCACCGCCGTCAATTCGTCATTGCCCGTTTTGCCCCAAACCTGATCAATCATTTGCCGCAACAAATTCACATCCGCGTCAACGAATTCGCGTGTGATGATGTTGATTCCGTTTACTTGTTCGGCGGACGCGATCAAGTCTTCTGCGGTGATTTTGTTTGACTCGTTTTGTTCTTTCAACTGCTTTTGTAGTTTTTTAGTCAGCTCAATTATGCTGTCAATTTTTGCCGGAATTTCGTCGGCGGGAATTTTCAAACTACCTGTTAGGTTTTGCAAAATAGTTGATTCTGCGACGGTTTTTTCGACTGCTTTTTTTCCTGTCAATGCAGTTATTCTTCGTGTTCCTGATGAGACGCTTTCTTCGGAGACTATTCTGATGCTTCCGATTTGGCTTGAGTTGGCGAGATGCGTTCCTGCACAAAGTTCTTTGCTTTCGCCGATTTGTACGACGCGAACGTGTTCGGGATATTTTTCGCCAAATAGCATTATTGCGCCGGTTTTTCTCGCTTCTGCGATTGACATTTCGTTGCACGTGATATTATCCGCCGCAAGAATCAGCCGATTGACTTCCAACTCGATTGATCGCAACACGTCTCTCTCAACAGCTTGGTGATGCGTGAAGTCGAATCGCAAAAGATCATTGTCAACTTTCGAGCCGCGTTGTTCAGCGTGATTGCCGAGAAATCTCCGCAAGACATTGTGCAAAAGATGAGTTGCCGAATGAGCGCGTGCAATTGCCAAGCGATTCTCTTTATTTACTTGGGCAAAAACTTTTTTGCCTGTCTCAATTGATCCTTCCAGCAGATGCCCGACATGCACGATCAAATCGCCGTCAATTTGCGTTGATAGCACTTCAAATTGAACGCCGTCAGCGGTCAACATTCCGCAATCGCCGACTTGTCCGCCTTTCTCGCCGTAGAAGGGGCTGTTGTCGAGAATTATTTGTGCTGGTTGCTTGATGTTGGTTGTGTCAATTTTTTCAACTAACTTGCCGTCTATCAAAATTGCGACGATAACGGCGTTGAGGTCGAGTTGGTTGTAACCTAAAAAGACGGATTTGTGTTGTGATTTCTTTATCGTTTCGAGCGGGTCGTTTTTGAACAACAGATTCTTTTCGCTGCTGCCTGAAAGTTCGCCGTGCCGTTCCATTTCACGTTTGAAGCCGTTCCAATCGAAATCAAAATTATGCTCCGCCGCAATCGTCTCAAACAACTCCGGCGGAAAACCGAATGTCTGATACATGTCAAAAATCTCCGTACCGGCAACTTGATTTTGTTTTCGTTGCTGCATTTCTTGGAAGATTCTTTCAATTTTATCGAGACCGGAATCGACTGTTCCAATAAAATGTTCTTCTTCGGTTTTGATAATGTTGGCAACTCGTTCTTGAGTTTCGGTGAGTTCGGGGTATGGCAGCTTCATTAGTTCCGCGACAGTTGGGACAAGTTGAAACAGAAACGCGTCTTTGCAGCCGATTTGTCTGCCGTCGAGAAGCGCGCGGCGCAGCAGACGGCGGATTACGTATTTCTCTTCTTTGTTGCCCGGATATACGTTTTCGTGAATGGCAAAAGTACACGCCCTAACATGATCCGCAATCCGTCTCAATCTGCGTCCAATATCGTTCGCCGGATCATATTTTTGTCCCAACAATTCACCAGCCGTCTCAACAAGCGGACGCAATATGTCAATATGATAATTCGTCTCAACCCCTTGCAAAACAGCCGCGCAACGTTCAAGCCCCATACCGGTATCGATATTTTTGCTGGGCAAAGGGCGAAGATTATTTGGAGGTTCGCCAACTCGATTGAATTGTGTAAAAACCAAATTCCATATCTCAACTGCGCCGACAGGAGTATCGTGATAAATCTCACTACAAGGACCGCAAACGCCATCGGGACCCAACGACGGCGCAGACGCGGGCCAAAAATTCTCGTCTTCGTCGAGATATTGCAGACGTGATTTTGGAATTTTGATTTCGTCGAGCCAAATTTGAGCTGCTTCGTGGTCTTCTTTGTAGACTGTAACGGAAAGTTTTGACGGATCGATTGCGAGCCATTTCGGGCTGGTCAAAAATTCCCAAGCCCATGTTATAGCTTCGCGCTTAAAGTAATCGCCGAAGCTAAAATTACCGAGCATCTCAAAAAATGTATGGTGATAAGCTGTCCGACCAACATTATCAATATCACCTGTTCGAAGACATTTTTGGCAAGTTGTCGCGCGTGTAAAATCCAACTTACAACGCCCCAAAAAATGATCTTTGAATTGATTCATACCTGCGGGCGTAAAAAGTACAGACGGATCCCAACGAGGAACCAATACATCACTTGATCGCCGAACACAACCCTTACTTTCAAAAAACGAAAGATACTTCTCCCGAAGTTCATTTGTTTGCATTTTAATTTCTAGTTTTAAAGTTTTAATTTTAAATTTTTTTAGTTTTAAAGTTTAGTTTTACAGTTTCAGTTTATATGCTTGTGTCTAT
>JAISQS010000103.1 GCA_031274045.1 Planctomycetaceae bacterium
GCTATGGGCTTTTTGCCCCGTTGGGGCGTAAAAAAATTCGCCGCAACGTAAGGCAGCCAATACCGTTTGTCGAATAGTATTAAGGTAAGTAAAGTTGGGCGTACATCGCGAATTGGTAATGCGTGAGTTAGTCAGGGATCAATTATCGGTAACAAAATTATGGCGATGGTGATGGCAAATGGGAATTTTCAAGTATAAAAAGTATACCTACCTTACGTTTGCCTACCTTGCGTTTGTCTACCTTACGTTTGCCTACCTTACGTTTGCCTACCTTACGTTGTTGTTCGGTGGTCGGTTGGTTACTTTACGTTGCGCGCTTGTTTGGTTATTTTTGGGGTTGGTTGAATGTTTTGTGGTAGACTTTTCCGGTGTCTTTTTTTTCCCATTTCATATTCAGCAGCAATTGATTTAGCGGTTTTATTTCTTCTTGTACGTGCGTTTCAATTTGGGTTACCATTCTTTGGGCGACAAGTTGTCTCAGCACTTCGCCCAACATGTACGAACCCACGCCGCTCTTGTGATAATCAGGATGAACACGAATATCCGTCAACGCCGCGTCCCACGATTCAGCATACATATTGCCAAAATCCGTACCATTCTCGTCCGGCACAGGATTCGCAATTCGCGTTCTCGCTCTCGCAATCGGTTTGCCGGAAGAGTTCAAATACGCCGTAACCTCCATCCAGTCAAAATGAGCCAAAACACACCCGTCCCACCAACTAACCGGCACCGGCGCAGTGTTAAAAACCAACGTCAAATTTTGCCGCCAACCAACCGTACTCATCGTAACCGGAGGAGTATAACCGGATAATTTGAGCGAATACCGGACTGTATTTGCACAAGGAACATAACCGGAATCAAGAAACCCACGCACAATATGCTCATCAGAGTCAAAAAATCCAATCACCTCACCACCACCATAAAATCCGGTATAAAACGGCGGAGGAGGAGCAGGTCGAATCGAACCACAATAAATCTCCCTCACCCCACAACCAAGCAAATAACGCTCACCAGCACGAATCAATAACCGAGAACACAACAAAGGATCAGAATAAGATAAATCAACCGCAATAAAACAAATTTGACCAGAACGATTCGTAAAATTTGACCGCAACTCATTCGGAGAAAGACAAGTATGAATATAACCAACTCCAACACCATCAGAAAACGCCAACCATATCGAACGAGGATCAAAAAAAGGAACCCCAAGCACCTGAGATTGCAAAACCCCCATCGTCAGCGGCATCAACTTCAACCGATTAGGTTGAGTTTGACTCTTACGCCAAAGCGATAAAAGAAGCGGAGGATCTTCATTTTGAAACGGACGGACAGTAAGCATGAATACACTCACGACAGTTTAATTCGGTTCGCAAATAAATTTGACCGCAGACAAAAAACACCACAAGACAAAATAAAAACGAAACCTGACACAATACCAATTGCAGCACAAAACCTCGAAACATCGGAACTCAAACAGACTCAATTTGAACCGCACAAAAAAACGGCAACAACACTCTTGTCATTGCGACACATACACAATAATACCGCAAATCCCGCTAACACTAAACCACAAACACAAACAACACAACCCGAATACAATTGCCCAAAAAACAACAAACACAAAACAAATAAAATTTAAATTCCAACCCCAAATAAGATTTCGTCCGTTTCGGCATATAAAAAAAATTATTTTTGCCCACCCGTTATAAATCTACTACACAAATCTACTGTACACGTTGTACTTGAATGTTCATACAAACGTAACATACCACAAACAAGCAATAGCCCGCGAAATTTGACAAAAGCAAAAAATTTGAAAAACCAAAATATCCAACCAGCCAAAATAATCACAAAAAAATACCAAAGAGACCGGCAAGTTGTGCGATATTGGTTTTGATTTTTTTGTTTTTTAGCGGACAATCCGATTATGCGGACAATCTGATTATCTTGATCTTCGTTTTCATCTTGATTCGTTTCGGACGGTGGTATTTGCGCCGTGTCCGGTGAAAATTATTGTGTCCGGCGGCAGGGTCAAAATTTTTGACTTTATTGATTTGAAGAGATCGGAGTGGTTGCCGTCGGGAAAATCAGTGCGCCCCACACCCCCCCTGAAAATTAAATCACCGCCAAAAACTATAAACGTCGGCGTTGAACGAATCAGATAAACAACATGCCCCCGACTATGACCCGGAACATGCAAAACCTCAATCTCAATACCGGCAATATTGAGATTATCACCATGTTCCAGCATTACATCGGCAGGCGTTGTCGTTATCGGTTTGCCAAATTGCGACGACAAATTCAGCTCCGCGTCCGTGAGTTTGTCCGCGTCCAATTTGCCAATATACACCTTGCAATTCGGATACGCCTTTCTCAACTCTGAAACTCCCGCAATATGATCCAAATGTCCATGCGTCACCAAAATCGCCGCCAAATCAAGACCCGACGAACGCAAATAATCAATAATCAACTCCGGCTCAAAACCCGGATCAACAACAAAACATTCCTTGTTTTTTGGTTGAGCGGAGGCGGATTTGTTGGGGTTTGCTTGTAAATAGGTAATATATGCGTTTTCTTGAAATGGTGTTGAGATGATCGGTTTTATAAAAATTTCGGAATTTTCCATAAATTGGTCTCCTGTAATTTGGGAAAAATTGTTAGAATGTTGCACTTGAATCTTTTGTTATTGATTTCTGGTGGACAAATTGTGGTTAAGATTCGTGTTTTGTTGAATAATTTTATGATATTTGGCGATAAACTAAGCAGTGCCAGCCGTTCAATTATAGTCGAAAATATCGGCAATACGGTTTCGGTAACTTGCGTACATGATGCGGAAACTTGCGAGCAGATGTAGTTTTTTGTGCAAATTGCGGAATGCTTGGTCAACGGCTTGGTGTAGTTGGCGGCTTCGGCTCGGTTGAGTTTGGCGAAGGTCGATTGAGTTCGTCGATTGAGTTCGGCGAAGGGTGGTTTGGTTTGTATCTGTTCAAATCAATTTTGTTAGTATCGGTAATCAAGTCATCTCTTGTGTAGTAATTTCGGCGAGTGGGCAACTTGTTGTTTTGGCGAATTTCGGGTGTGAGTTTAGATTGGTATTCAATTTGACTTGGTTAAAATTTAGTATGATTTTGCCGCGCGGTTGCGGGAAAAGAATTTTTTTGAAGGAATCTATTGTGTAGCGTGTTGTGAATTGTGTTGGTTTGCTTTGTGCGGGCGGTTGATTTGAGTTGTGAGTTGCCGTAGACGCGGGCGGGTGCCGGCAAATTTACAGACACAAAAAAGTTTAAAATGTTTACGAGGAAAACAATGAAGATAAAAAAAATCGTTTCGATTTTGTCGGTTGCTGCGGTTGCGGCGTTTTTGGTGTTGTCGGTGTCGGCGAATGGTTTGGCGCAGACGGTTCGACCTGTGAATAACGGGGTAAATAACGGTACCGAACGGGTTGCCAGCAGAAGAATGGAGCCTGTTTTGGAACATCCGTTGGTGCCTGTTGTCAGATGGGCGGAAAAAGAGCGTCCGAAGATTGCACTCATCAAGGATTACTCCGCCACGTTGACAAAACAGGAGTGCATCAACGGCGAAGTGCAAGAAGCACAAATCATGGACGTAAAAGTTCGCCACGAACCTTTCAGCGTATACCTGAAATTTGTCTATCCAAGATCGATGGCTGGACAAGAAGCGATTTACGTTGCAGGAAAAAATGACAACAAGCTCGTCGCGCATGGTGTAGGAATACAAAAAGTTGTCGGTACGGTGTTCCTTGACCCGAAGAGTATGTTCGCAATGAAAGGCAACAAGTACCCGATTACCGAAATGGGTGTTTTGAATCTGGTAGATAAATTGTTGGAAGTGGGGCGGAGAGACGTGAAGTTTGGCGAATGTACCGTGAATTATTCGGAACAGGTCAAAATTGATAACCGCGAATGCACGCTTATTCAGGTTACTCATCCGATTCCAAGAAAGAACTTCATCTTTAACATTGCAAGAATATTTATTGACAAAGAGCTGAATATTCCTATCCGTTATGAATCTTTTGATTGGCCCAAAAAAGAGGGTGCGCCGGTGACGCTGATTGAGGCGTATACGTATCAGAAGTTGCGGCTCAATGTCGGTTTTACGGACGAGGATTTTAGTCATTTGAATCCGGCGTACGATTATAAATAGATCAAAAAGAACAAAACCTGTACGACGCTTGTACTCAAATAAGCCGCAACCCGTATTGTACGGGTTGCGGTTTTGTTTGTTTTAAATCTGTTAGATTGGCAGATTGATATAGGCTTGTTCCAAAATGTACCACACGAGTTTTAAACGCATTTGCATGATGTTAGCGACGGAGGCTTGCCGCCGACGAAATGGAGCATGAAACGTGTTGGTAAAACCAAAAGCCGACAATTGCCGCGTAGCGGCGAAGGACTGGAACGCGGGCGTCCCGCCCGCCTCTGTGTGCTAGGCAATCGAACGAGTTTGAACTGAATGCCAAGATGTGTTGGAGAACGTAAGGTGGGTAACCGACCGCCGGGCGGTTACGTCGGCGACAGCCGACAACTGGATCGCCAACACACATCGGTAAAACCAACACGCCCTACGTTTTGGGCAATTTGGTATATCAACACGTTTTCCGCCCCCACTGTTTTCGTCTTGCTCCGCTCGCCGAAAACGTAACCGCCCAGCGGTCGGTTACCCACCTTACGATCACCGCCCAGCGGTCGGTTACCCACCTTACGATCACCAACGCATAAACCGCCCCATCTCGTCGGCAGCAAGCTACCGTCGTTAACGTCACGCGAATGTGTTTATGATTTGAGTTGTTCAAGTGGTGGAGTTTTTGAGGAGATTGACATTTTGATTTTCGGATACATAATAAATTTGTGTTTGTGGTGTTTTGAGTTTGGGGGTGGTTGCGGCTTTTTCGATAGCTGGCAGGGTGATTTCGTATGAGTTTTCGATTTCGTTTTGGACTTTTCTAATATCCTGAATCATAAAGTTATATTTATGGTAAGCCATATTCGCGACCCAGTTATGTATCCAGAAGGCTGCTGTCCATGAGAAATTAAGGAGGTCACCGTTACCGACTCTGTAGCATTCAGGGGCGTGGAGTGATGCGCAATAGATGGGGTTAAATACTGTCATATCGGCGTCATCTGCTCCGAACCAGAGTATACCTCCGATGGGATCTGGAAGCCAGTTTCTCATTTGTGGGACGATAACGAAGCCTGTTTGTTGTGTAGCGATAGCTCTTTCATTGAGGTATTCTTGTCCATCGACGGTGAAGTGCATGGGTCTCCATCTGTAGGGTACTTTGTATGGTCCTGCGCCCGGATCATTAGTCATATCGAGGTCTGTATTTTCGTAATGATTTCTCATGCCTTGTTGTACATCTCTGACGGACAGTTTTCTATTAGGTTTGATATAGAGTGGCATAGGCATTTTG
>JAISQS010000480.1 GCA_031274045.1 Planctomycetaceae bacterium
CCGTTTTTCCAAATGTATTTTGACATGTTGCCGCTTTGCAAATACCGCACGAAAAAATATATGGGGCATGACGGGGCGTACTATCCTGAATGCGTCTACTTCTGGGGCGATGTGTTTCCGCACACTTACGGTTGGGCTACGCCTTGCGAGGAACGGACGGATAAACTGCAAAACGCAGACGTACACAAATATGAATGGGTCGGCGGTCTCGAAGTTGCCAACATGATGCTGGAATATTACGAGTACACGGAAGACGAAACTTTTTTGTACGAAAAAGCGGTTCCGTTTGCAATGGAGATTCTGACATTTTTTGATCAACATTACTCTGTCAACGAAAACGGCAAATTGAATATGACTCCGGCACAGGCGTTGGAGACGTGGTGGTATTGCACCAATCCGATGCCGGAATTGGCGGGGCTTCATGCGGTTGTTGAGAAGATGGAACGGTTGCCGAAGAATTTGTTGACGGCGGACAAGAAAAATTTCGTGGCAAAATTGAAACAGAAATTGCCGGAACTTCCGCTTGTCAAATCTCCCGACGGCAAGATGATGCTTGCTCCGG
This sequence comes from Planctomycetaceae bacterium, assembly GCA_031274045.1. GTDB lineage: Bacteria > Planctomycetota > Planctomycetia > Pirellulales > Thermoguttaceae > WRKP01. The sequence goes on from JAISQS010000480.1 coordinate 563, forward strand.
GTCAGCGATTTGAACGCAAGGCGAATATTGAGAACCCTGAACTTTACGCGGTCTATCCGTTCCGTTTGATTTCGTATGACAAGCCGAATGCGGAGTGGGGAATCGAGGCACTCAAACATCGCAAACACCGCGGCGCGACAGGTTGGCGGCAAGACGATCTCTTCATGGCGTATCTTGGTTTGGCGAACGAAGCGCGAAGTAATTTAGTGCAACGTGCGCGGACAAAACATACCGCGTCAAGGTTTCCGGTTTTTTGGGGACCGAATTATGATTGGATTCCCGATCAGGATCATGGCGGCGTGTTGTGTCGCGGTGTTCAAAGTATCGTGATGCAATGCGAAGACAAGCGGATTGATTTGTTCCCTGCTTTTCCGGCGGACTGGGATTGCGATTTCAAATTGAACGCTCCGCACAAGACAACAGTTGAAGGTCAATTAAAAGACGGCAAGTTGATCAACTTGAAAGTCACACCCAAAGAACGCGAAAAAGATGTCCGCGTGATTCTGCCCAAATAGACGGTTACCAACCTTTGTGTTCTTCGTGCCTTTGTGCGAAATAATAGATAATAGACTTGTTTCATTATTGTTGTTATTGTCAACAGATTTAACAGATTCGTTTTTTATAAAAATCTGTTCAATCTGCGTCATCTGTTGACAATAATGAAACAATTTTCAATTGTCCATTTTCAATTTTCAATTAAAATCTTCGTGTTCTTTGCGTCTTTGTGCGAAACATTAAAAAACAAAAGATACCGTTACCTTTTTTACTATAACCGATTTACGGCATTTGTATTTTTTGTGAAATTTCGTGTGCTTCGTGGTTAGTCTCGGTTTTTAGAAGTTCCCTCTTATTAATTGGAGTCTATTTATTGCTCCTCTTTCGACGGTTCGCAGTCCACGCGATCCGTCCAAAGGCGGTCGTCCTGCGTTTGATCCGCTTTTGATGTTCAAAATTCTTGTTCTGAAATCGCTCTATAACTTGTCCGAAGAAAATACGGAGTTACAATTTCAGCCGTTTCATTTTGACGAATCAAAAAGGGCAATTATTCAACAGATTCAACAGACCGAACGTAATCCATTACGTAGAGGACGTTATCAACGGAGGCTTCGTAGGGTAACGCTCCGGTTCCGAGACAGACATTTTTTCTGGTTCGGCACAGGGCGATCACCCGGTCAGCTTCCTTTCTTATTTCGTCACGCGTCCCACTCGAAATAATTCGCAAATCGCAGTTAATCCGAATCTGAATATCTTGCCGATCCTTGACTTTTTCAAGAAACGCCGTTTGATTTGTTTCGAACGGACAAACCAGATAGGTTGTTCCGGTTTCGATCATGGCTTCGACAATGGGGGTGGTGTTACCGCCGATGATGCACGGAATCGGACGACCAATAATTGTTGCCATTCCGCCAAGAATCTTTTTCAGTGACGGTAACTCAATATTCCGAAACATTTTCGGTGAAAGCATCGGAGGACACGCTGCGGATTCAAAAAACGTAATATCCACTCCGGCGTCTTTGACCCCCTGCGCAAAGGCAAGTTGACCATCCACAAGATGCAACAAGGCTTCCCGAACATGATCAGGGCGGTCAGCAACCTCCAACATGACCCGGTCAAAACCAAGAAGATTACACGCAATCGAAAACGGTCCGCTAATCGGAACACGAATAACCGCTTCAGGAAACGTCTCCATCAAACGTTTGGCAACCTGAATTTGTACAGGAATCCGACCGTCTTTTTCGGCATTGAGCGGCGGCAGTTTTAAGATTTCGTCAATGGAATGGAACGGATGATTTCGGACTGCCGGAGTGGCGTTACCGATGGGTTGTTCAATTTCGGCTCCGTAAGCTTCGGCTTCGAGGTTATAAATATCGATACCGGGCATGATGGGGGCATGGCGGTAAATCCGGTAAGCCGCCGCGTGAGCCTGATAAATCAATTCGCCGTCCCGTGAGGCTTCCCAAGGAGTTACATGAATCAACTGCGCAGCGTGTTCATAAACGGAAGGTGATATTTCCATAATGTTAATGTTATCGAATGGTTGTAATTGGTTTGTTCAAATATTCAATCGCTTTCGGATTACCTTCTAAGGTTTCTTTTTCCGGGTTCCAACGGAGTTTTTCGCCGGTTCGTACGGCGATGTGACCGAGCAGACAGGTTGACGTAACGCAATGTCCGACAACAGCGGGTTCCAATGTTTCCGTACCGCTCAATACGGAATCAATGAAATCTTCTTTCTCAGAACGTAACGGAAAATGAATTTCATCCGATCCGATAACTTCATTGAGCAGCGATGCCGGTTCCGCCTTGATTCCCTGAAAAGTAACTTCAATCCAACCCTTTTCGCCTTCAATCCGGTAATACGGTTTATCTGTTTTGTAA
>JAISQS010000227.1 GCA_031274045.1 Planctomycetaceae bacterium
GAAAAATACAAAATAAACGAAAAGAGTTGATGGTAAAATTTCGTTTGTTTCGCATATTTTGTTTATTCCGTATTCTCTAAAAAAATAAGATATCGAAAGATGTGTGGTATAACGAGGGCGGGATGCCCGCGTTTCAGTCCGCCTTGCCGCTTCGCGGCAATTGAAAAACAAAAAAACTGAAAAAACTTCTCTTGACCTCAAGTTTTCTAATCGTTACACTTCGCAAAGTTTCCCGCAAGTTGGGCGTGTCTGTTTTTGGATGCGTCTGTTTTGTGGAATAAATTTATAACTATTTGCCGGATGTACCGCGATGCGTGTATTCGGTTTTAGTGATGACGGAATTTGCCGTCTTGCTGGTTTCGGTGTATATGCGTCACTGCTGGTTTTGTTGGCAAAAGCATAAACAAAACCCGACGTAAAAAAAGCTGTTTACTGATGCCGGTATGTCAAAAACTATTTTGGCTTGAAGGAGCTACCAATAAAGAAATGAAAGGGAATTTCAATCATCAATTGTCCGAGTCAGAGATTCAACCGGTGATGTTGCTCGACTTGAAACGTCAGTACGACACAATAAAAGATGAAATATCGGAGGCATTGAAGCGGGTTTGTGATTCTGGTGCATTTGTTTTGGGACCTGAGGTGAAGTTGCTTGAGCAAAATCTCTCCGCATACGCGCAAGTTGATTACTCTGTGGCGTGTGCATCCGGCAGCGATGCGATTTTACTTGCCCTCATGGCGGCACAAGTTGGACCCGGCGACGAGGTGATTGTTCCGTCGTTCACTTTTTTTGCGACCGCCAGCGCGGTAACGCGGCTTGGGGCAAGACCAGTATTTGCCGATATTGATGCTGTTTCGTTTAATATTGATCCGGTCGATGTAAAACGCAAAATTACTCATCGGACAAAAGCTATCATTCCCGTACATCTGTTCGGTCAAATGGCGGACATGATGTCGATCAATGAAATCGCTCAATCGAATCGGATTGTTGTTGTCGAGGACGCGGCGCAATCTATTGGTGCGGAGTTGCAGGGGCGGCGTGCGGGATGTTGGGGTGACATGGGGGCGTTCAGCTTCTATCCGACAAAAAATCTCGGAGGCGCAGGAGACGGCGGACTTGTAACAACAAGATACGAAAAATTTGCCCAATGCCTGAAGTTGTATCACGTGCATGGAATGGAACCGCGATATTATCACAGCGTAATAGGAATAAACAGCCGACTCGATTCATTCCAAGCCGCAATAATAAACGTAAAACTAAAATATCTCGAAAGCTGGACAACAATGAGAATACAAAACGCAAGAAGATACCACGAAATGTTTATTGATGCCGGTTTGGATAACAAAATCACGTTGCCGGAAACATTGCCAAGCCGACGGCACGTCTGGAACCAATACACAATAAGAGTAAAAGATGACCTAAGAAACAACATGAAAATGAGCTTGACAGAACGAAAAATCGGATCGGAAATTTATTATCCTATCGGATTGCACGAGCAAGAATGTTTCAAATATCTCGGCTACTCAAAAACATCACTCGAAGAAACATATAACGCAAGCCGTGAAGTTTTGTCGTTACCGATTTTTCCTGAGTTGACAGAGAACGAGCAAAGATTAGTCGTCAAAGCAATCAAGGATTTCGTTGAATCGCGCGAAGCGCGCCGCGTCTTGCCGGCTGCGGTTGCGAAGGCTGCGTAGTACAAATTTCTCTGATTGTTATGGTCAACAGATTACGCGGATTTGACAGATTTTAATAAAAACCAATCTGTTAAATCTGTAAAATCTGTTGACAAAATATTCCTCGCGAACTTTACGTTAAAAATGCTTCTGATATTACACCGATATTACACCGATGTTACGATGGCAACTAAACCAAAAAATCCAAAACCAAAAATCAAGAATATAAATGATTGACGTAGCGATAGCTTCTGATTGGAATTATCTTCCTCATGCGGGGACGTTGATTCGGTCGTTGTGTGATAACAATCGGAACAATGATTTGCGTATTCATCTTTTGACGATGGATTCACGTGTTGTTGATGATGAGTTGTTGGGTAGATTTTTTGGGTCGATTGTATCGGATCGGGTGAGTGCAAAGGTTCATTTTGTTGACGCGAACAATCCGTTTATTACGAGGATACCCAAAGACGGCGCGATAACGAACAAGTCTGCGTATTTGCGTTTTTTGGCTTCTGATTTAATTGAGGCGGACAAGGTATTGTATCTTGACAGTGATATAGTGGTGTTGGATGATTTGGGTTCTCTTTTTGAGACCGAACTTTCGGGGCGTATGTTGGCAGCGGTTACTGATATTTTTGTTTGTCCCTCTTCGTGGAATTATTCGCTTTCTTTGCGGTATTTTAATTCCGGCGTGTTATTGATAAATGCGAAGAAGTGGCGTGAAGAGAATTGGTTTGATCGGACGTTGCGTTTTATGTGTGATAAATTTGTGCCAATGCGGATGGGGCTGCGGCATTACGGCGACCAAGATATTTTGAACATGACGATGGCTGGCAAAGTCGTTTATGTTCATCCTCGTTACAATATGGTGAATCCGTTTTTTTTGCGGCGTTCATTTTTTCGGGGCAAAATTTTTGACGAAGCGAGTCTCAAACCGGCAATCATACATTTCGCAGGCGGAGCAAAGCCTTGGAATCAATGGGATTTTCATCCGATGTCGGAGTGTTATTATTTTTATCGCAAGCGGACTCCTTGGACTGAGTTTGCGGTGCAGAAGCCGACGATAAGAGCCGTCAGAAGATATGCCGCTTTTCTGTTAAAATATTATTGTCCTTATTTGATCTACCCGTTCTCAGAACTTGCTCAAATACTAAAAGGCTTGCCATCCCGATGCATCAATTCGGAACAAATAGAATGGTTAATGCAAGAAACAAGCCAAAACCAAATCCGCTAATTCTCAGTAAGAATAATTCACTGGAAGTTGAGGAAAAGTAAGGGAAGTTTTTCTGTGATATATCAGTGAAAATTGGCGACGCGTTAGTAAAACAAACCTTATCTACAACCTGATTTTCTTACAAAAACAACCTTAATAGCGCGATTAGTTTTTAGTAGTCAGTTTTTAGTTTTCAGTGTCAATCCACTAAAAACTAAAAACTCGCTACTAAATAAGGTAATAAGGTTGAAATTTTTCTGATTATTTCGGATTTTGTGGGGGTTTATTTTCGTTAATGTTTTCGTGTTGGTGGATCAAATCGTTTTATTTATGTGTGTGGTTTGGACTAAAACAACACCGGAGGTGTTGAACATTGATAACCCCGTGCAAGCGGAGTGCAGCACGGGGTAAGGACGTGGATGAGGAACGAACCCCGTAGGGGTTCAACTCCAATGAGTAATTTTCGGATCGTGAACAACACGCTTTAATGCGTCACTTGTACAGGTATTAAAATCGATCC
>JAISQS010000254.1 GCA_031274045.1 Planctomycetaceae bacterium
GGGGGGACTTCGTTGGTTATTAAGGGAGGGGAAATTGGTTACCAGTTACGGTTCAGTTTTCCAAAAACTCTTTATTATTTTATGTTAGTGTACCAACAAAAAAATATAAAAGAGCCTTATTTTTTTTGTATTCTCTAAAAAAATTTCTTTTCCTTTTGTGGGGGGTTGTGGGGTGTCTGATTTAATTTTATGCGAAAGACGGTATACTTTACACGAATATTGAATTGCCGACGCTGGTGCGGCGGGCAATTGCAGCTTTGGCTGTGTTGCCGTCAACATGTTGATCAAAAAAATATTATACTCAACGTACTATGAATTTCGCTGACGTAAAAGCGTAAAACCACAATAATTAAATACCGCCGCAAATGAACCGCCAAACGTGAGCGAAATCTAAAGTACATGCAGTTTAACTGTTCGCATGTAAAATTTCGTCTGTATTTGCAGGCTTGCCTACGGCTGTATTCAATTGAAATCGGTTGCTTTGACGTTTTAATGTCAGCGAAAATTTATATTCGTTGCGCTAATGTCTCGTGGTTTTACTTCACGATTTTGCGGTTTGCATTTTGTAATTTTATTATAAATTTAATGCTGTCCGCACAATTGTGTGTTTTGTAATTCAACTTCGCACTTCATATCGCGTGAAGATGTCAGGCAATTTACTGTGATCCAAATATCATTTCAAAACACAAATCAAATTCAAGAACCTATCATAATGGAAAAAAGCACAAAGAATAAAAATATTGTCGGCGGTAAACGAAACAAGAGGACTGCCGGACATTCTCACTCAAAACGCCGTGAACGGCACGATGATTTTGTTGAATCGTTTCAATGGGGATTTGTTGAGGGCGCGGACGACAACGGCACGACCGATTCAGCGAAGTCAAACAACAGAAACGATAACAATACTTCCGCCAAAGAAAACCGCGATTTTCATACTAAGACACGCAAAAAAAAGGTGTCCAAAAAATCCAATATGAAAACTCCGGCAAAAATCACAACAAACTCTCCCACAACCACCGACGATTCTGCCGCCGCTGTTGCCGATGTTGCCGTTAATAATAGTAATCGGACAACAGATGCTCTTGCCGGCGCAACCAAAAAAAGCAGGAAGAAAAAACACAGATCATCAGCCGCAATTTCAGGTCAGGCTGCTGGTCAAGTTTCAGGTCAAATTGCCGGTCAAATTGCCGGTCAAGTTATTGGTCAAGTTACCGGTCAAGTCAAACGGGGACAAATAAAAACCGTTCAAGACGCGGTTGAAAATATCCCGAATATTCCAAAAAACCAGCCAAATAATAACGCGAGACTTATTGCCAAACCGCAGAACTCACCGCCGAATAAAAGCACAACACAAAAAACCGAACCACAACCTCAATCCGCGCAAGACCCGAAACAGACCATAAACTCACGCCGAAAAACCACAAAAATTCCGCCAACCAATATCGCGCAAAATCCAAACGTCACACAACCCAACCAGCACCCCGCAGTCAGCCGCACCCCAGAACAACACAACACCAAACCGCGTTCGCCGCAGAATCAACCCCAACATCCGCACCCGCATCAATATTCACAACCGCACCCAACCACAACACAATCAGCCGACCCGCACACAACAAACCCGCAAGCCCACAACCAACGAAATCAACGAACAAACGACTTTCACGCAGTCGGATCGCGAACGCTTTTCAGAAATGAACTTGACGATGAGGATGATTTGAATTTGCCCAGCTATGGACGTTCGTACAAGGAGTACACTGCAAATATTGAAACGAAGATTGAGCAGAAAATTGATAAGAAGATTGAGCAGAAGATTGACAAGAAGATTGATGCGAAGGCTGATGCGAAAATTGACAATGAACCCAAAAAAACCGCGCCGGAAATTTCAAATAAACTCGATTCGAAAACAACCGCCGCACCAACCGCCGCGCCAATCAACGCCGCAAAAACAAGACCAACTTTCATCCACCCGACTCGCTCAACAACCGGCATCCCCGCAACAGATAACCTAAACCCAACAGGTTTCTCAACCGAATTAGTAAAACCGCGACGTGAACAGATGGTTTGGGATCCGGACAAAAGAGAATACGTTCCACTCAAAATTCACGGAACAACAAATCTATTTGAACAGAAATTTGATCACAATATTGATCACAATGTTGATCATAATGTTGATCATATTGATCGTAATATTGGCGGCGTGATAAGCGGCGAAGTTGGTCGGTCAACTGTTACGGTTGATGAGACGAATAAGGTTGTGTCGCAAATTGAGCCGCAGCCGATACCGCGTAATCAGCCAACTTATCGGAAGCCGAAGTTGTCTGCGTCGGTTGTGTCGCAGACGACTCATGCGGGTCATTCTTCTTTGCCGTTGTCGGGTAGGGTTGATCGGGTTGATGAAAAAGTTCCGGCGGATGATGCGAAGAGTTTGGCGGTCAAGTCGGCTGATGTTGATGTTGATGCGAAGGTTGATGTTGGGGTCAAGGTTGGTGTTAAGCGTACTAAGTCTAAACATAAGAGTTCTGATAAATCCGGTGCGAAGTCGGTTGATCGGGTTGAGGTTAAGCCGATATGTTTGAAGCAGCAGCGTGGTGATGTTGCTCGTCCGGTTGCGTCGCGTCGTCCTGATCCTGCGGATATTGAGTCGGAGGCGAAGGGATTTGCGAGTCTTGGTTTATCTGATGTGATGTTGGAGGCGTTGCAGATGTTGCGTTATCTTGAGCCGACGCCGATTCAGGCGGGTGTTTTTGATCTGGTGAAAAGCGGCAAAGACCTGATGGGTCAAGCTCACACCGGAACGGGCAAGACGGCTGCATTTGCTATTCCGATTATTGAGGGTATAGAGGAGTGTCCGCCGGGTAATGATCCGGTTGCGTTGATTCTTGTGCCGACGCGTGAGCTTGCGGTTCAGGTTCGTGATGAGATTAAGCGGCTTGCTTATGGGCGTGATATTAGGATTGCGGCGTGTTATGGCGGCAAGCCGATTGCAAAGCAGATTTCAAAGTTGCGTGAGGGGGTGGATATTGTTGTTGGCACGCCGGGCAGGTTATTGGATTTGATAAATCGGCGTGCTGTTGATCTTGGTTTTTTGAAGTGGGTTGTTTTGGATGAGGCGGATCGGATGTTGGATATTGGTTTCCGTCCTGATATTGAGAAGTTGTTGAAAAAATGCCCTGAGACGCGGCAGACGTTGTTGTTCAGTGCAACATTGCCGCCGCCGGTCGTGCAACTCGCCGAACACTACATGCGGCAGCCGACCATTCTCGATTTCTCAAATAAAAACGTTTCGGTTGATACGATTGAACAATTTTATGTTACTGTTGAACAGGAACGGAAATTTGACGCACTGGTCTACTTGCTCAACGAAGAACAACCGAATCAGGCAATCATCTTCACAAGAACAAAACGCGGCGCAGACAGATTGGCAAGATTATTGTCAAAACAGATCAAAAGTCTTGCCGCAATTCATGGCGACTTATTGCAAGCGGATCGTGACAAAGTGATGAGCAGATTCAGAGCGGGCGAGTTACGTTATTTGGTGGCGACGGATGTTGTCGGGCGTGGGATTGATGTGTCGGGAATTTCGCACATCATCAATTACGATATACCTCATTTTTGCGACGATTATGTTCATCGTGTAGGACGAACCGGACGTATGGGACGCGAGGGTGTTGCCTATACATTCGTTACTGCCGAAGAAGGAAACGAGTTGACAAGAATAGAAATGAGAATAGAAAAATTGCTAAAACGAGCCGAACTAAAAGGATTCGAATCCTTCTCAAAACCAGCCCCAAACAACAACGACTCACCAGATAAAGATAACACAACAAAACCAGTCTTCGGAAAACCCGTAAGAAAAATACGAAGAGCATTGTGAACAACAAAGAAAGTCGCAAGTCACGTTAACGACGGTAACTTGCTACCGACGAAATGGGCGTGCAACGCATTGTTAATCGTAAGGTAGGTAACCGACCGCCGGGCGGTTACGGTAAATAGCGTCGGCGTAGCCGACAATTGCCGCGTAGCGGAAAGGGACTGGAACGCGGGCGTCCCGCCCGCCTCTGTGTGTAATAGAACCGCACAAGTTTGAACTGAACGCCAAGACGGTTTGGCAAATGTAAGGTGGGTAACCGACTGCTAGGCGGTTACGTCGGCGCAAGCTGACAACTGGATCGCCAACACGCATCGGTAAAACCAAAACGCCCTACGTTTTGGGCGTTTTGGTTTTACCGATGCGCGTTCCGCTCCATTGGGACGAGGGCAAGCCTCGCCCCTACAACACCGACACGTGTTGTTTTGGGCAATGAAAATACCAACACGTGTTCCGCCCCACTGTTTTCGGCTTGCTCCGCTCGCCGAAAACACAACCGCCCGGCGGTCGGTTGCCCACCTTACGTTGTCGGCAACGCCGACAATAGCCGCGAAGCGGCGCGGACTGGAACGCGGGCGTCCCGCCCGCCTTTGTGCGTAATAGAACCGAACAAGTTTGAACTGAACGCCAAGACGGTTTGGCAAATGTTCTCCAACACGTCTTGGCGTTCCTTCCAAACTCGTTCGGTTTCCTAATGCACAGAGGCGGGCGGGAC
>JAISQS010000484.1 GCA_031274045.1 Planctomycetaceae bacterium
TTGCCGCGAAGCGGCGGCGGACTGGAACGCGGGCGTCCCGCCCGCCTCTGTGTGTAATAGCACCAAAAAAGTTTGAACGGAACGCCAAAACGGATTGGCAAATATCCTCCAACACGTCTTGACACTCCTTCCAAACTCGTTCGGTTGTCTAACGCACAGAGGCGGGCGGGATGCCTCGTTATACCACATAAGTTTTTTTGTATTGGTGATCGTAAGGTGGGCAACCGACCGCCGGGCTTTCTTGGTGAATAGCGTTTTCGGCGAGCGGAGCAAGCCGAAAACAGTGGGGCAGAACACGCATCGGTAAAACCAAAACACCCAATGTTGTAGGGGCGAGGCTTGCCCTCGTCCCCAATGGTGCAAGAAATGTATTGGAATTTCTACTGGCAAAAAAACTCATTTCAGTATATCAAAGCGTTTCACGCCTCTTCGGGACGAGGGCAAGCCTCGCCCCTACAACGCCAACGTTTTTTGGTTTTGGGCGATAGAAATTCCGATGCGTTTTGGCGATCCAGTTGTCGGCTTGTGCCGACGCAACCGCCCGGCGGTCGGTTGCCCACCTTACGATCACCAACCCGTTTTGGCGTTCAGTTCAAACTTGTTCGGTTCTATTACGCACAGAGGCGGGCGGGACGCCCGCGTTCCAGTCCCTTTCCGCTACGCGGAATTTTTTTTTCCTTGCCGCGAAGCGGCGAACTTATGTGGTATAACGAGAGCATTAGGCAGAGGAGACTTGAGGTTCGCTGCCTAATGTCTTCTTGTCTTCTTCACGCCTAACGCCTCACCTGCATAACGTCATTTTTATGACCGCCGGAAGTATAACAACGATGGAACTTTTTTTTGATCACGCAATCTTACATTTCTTTTTCTTACCTTTACCTTACCTCATCTTTCCTCACTTTTACTTTCCTTATCCATTCTGTTTCCTTATCCATTCTGTGAATTATTTGCACGTGTTGCGATCAGGTTGAGTTGTAGAGTTGCGGTGAGATGGCAATGCCCCTCTGTTTTAGAGCGGAATTTGTGTATAATGTTCGACCTGCTTGTGCGTGGGAACTTTTATGTTTTTTTTGACAAGTGTGAACGAAGAGCGGCTTTTCGTAGGTAAACGGACAAACCGGCAAACACAATGCAAACCAGCAAACACAGACACAGGCGAAATTCAAATGTAAGCGGTTAATAGTTGCCGCTCAATCAACTCAACCCCAAAACATTAAATTATAACAATGGCTTTCTTGCGAACTCGTAATCTTGAACATCCTAATCAGGAGTTTTATCAAATCGCGTCTGACACTGTTACTGTTGGTCGTAACAAGGAGTGTGATATTAGTCTTGGACATGAGCATAACGGCGTGAGCCGCGAACATGCGCGTATTATTTTTGAGTCGGATGGTTATTTTATTGAGGACTTGAAGAGTCGGAATGGTACGTTTATTAACGACCGTCAAATTACGGAAAAGACAATATTGCGTGAAGGTGATGTGATTCGTTTTTGTGATGCGGAGTTTGTTTTTTCCGCAGGCGAACCCGGTAAAACCGCAAAGTCCGAACAACCAGCCGCCGCGCCGAATATTGCAATGGTCGTAGAAATGGACGATGAAGAGAGCGACACCTTCCAAGTAAAATCAAAAATTCAGCTCGGCAAAAAACCGATGCTCACATCCGCAAACGCCTCAATAAAATTGCAAGCTATGATTGATATAGGACGTAATCTTGGCGCGGATGTTCATCATGTCTTGCCGCAGTTAGTGAATAATTTGCTCAAAATTTTCTTGCAAGCCGACTGCGCGTACATCTTACTCAATGACGACCAAACAAAACGGCTCGAACTAAAAGCATTCCAATACCGCGATCCCGACAATCAGGAGTCATTCCGTATTAGCCGTACTATTCTTGAAAAAGTTGCTTCGACGAAGGCTGCGATTTTGTCAGATGATGTTGCGCATGATTCGCGGTTTGATGTTAGTGAGAGTATTGTAAATTACAACATCTCATCGATCATGGCTGCTCCGATTATGGACTATGACAAGTCGGAGGTGTTGGGTGTGGTTCAAGTTGATTCTCGTTCGTCGGGTAGTAGTTTTACTTATGAGGATTTGGATTTGTTGGTATCGGTTGCGTATCAGGTGGCGGTTTCGTATCAGAATGCGAAGTTGCATGAAGTCGCGATCAATGAGCGTATACTTGAGCGTGAGATGAGTATTGCGAACACGGTTCAACGCGGGCTGTTGCCGCTTGCCCGTCCTGTTATTGAGCATTATGGTTTTTTTGATTTCTACCAACCTGCGAAATATCTTGGCGGTGATTATTATGATTATATTCCGCTTCCTGATGGTCGGCTTGTTTTTGCGTTGGGTGATGTTTCGGGCAAGGGGGCGGCTGCGTCGCTTTTGATGGCAAAGTTATCGGCGGAGGTGCGTTCGGGGTTGATAATTGAGAAGTCGTTTGAGGATACTGTCAAGAGGTTGAATCGGGTGTTTAGTGAGCCGCGTTGGGACAGTAGGTTTATTACGTTTTTCTTTGGGGTTTTGAATCCCGTTACAAACGAAATCGTTTTCCACAACGCCGGTCATATCCCGCCGATTCTTGTTTCGCCGGATGGTACTGCTGAGATGTTGGGGGAATCGATTATTGGGTTACCGTTGGGGGTGATGGATGACACGGAGTATCCTGAAAGTTCTTTTGTCATAAAAACAGGACAAAAATTAGTCATCATAAGCGACGGAATAACCGATGCCATGAACGCACAAGAACAATACTTCACACTAGACGGCATACTAAAATATCTAAGCAAAGCAACCCCGACAAATACAGATGAATT
>JAISQS010000307.1 GCA_031274045.1 Planctomycetaceae bacterium
TTTTTGCGTTGATGATCGTAAGGTAAGCAACCGACTGCCAGGCTTTCTTGGTGAATAGCGTCGGCGTACTCGCCGACAGTGGAACGGAAAACGTTATAAGTCAACGTAAGGTGGGTAACTGACCGCTGGGCGGTTACGTTTTCGGCGAGCAAAGCAAGACGAAAACAGGAGGAGCGGAACACGTATCGGTAAAACCAAAACGCCCTACTTTTTGGACGTGTTAGTTTTGCCGGTACGTGTTCCGCTCCCGTTGTCGGCTTGCGCCGACGCTATTCACCAAGAAAGCCTAGCAGTCGGTTGCCCACCTTACGGTGGCGGTGCGTTTTGATGACCCCATTGTTGGTTGTCTATTTTATGGTGTTTATTTTATGGTGTTTATTTTTTGGGCTGTGTTTAGTGAATTTGTCCAATTGATTAGATTCTGTCTTCGAACATTTCGCTGAACCAATTCGCCTCAATATTCTTCGGCACACCGGAATCATCCGGCGGCAACATCAAATCCGCCGCACGCTCAACAACCGTAAACCCATTCTGATCTCGACCAAATATCCAGACATTTTGAGGGTGCATCGCGTCTGCTAATTGAGAACTTTGCGTATTCACAAACAATTGAGACCCAATCGCGGAATTGTCAAACTTGCGAAACCGCTCACCCAAATACCAACAGTGCATCCTGTCCAAACCGGATTCAGGATTGTCAAACGTCACCAAAGGCGCACGATTAGGCTCCTCCAAACGCAACGCACACGAAAATAAACGAATCGTAGACTCAGAAAGAAGCGAAATCGGTATCGGTATACTTATACCCTCCATCACAAATGATAACATCGGACGCTCCCGATTAGTATTGTCCAACAACACCGAAACCAAATTCGGTATACCGGAAACTATCTGATTCATAATCGATTCCGTGTCATCCGAAAATTGATCTATTAAATAACGGATAAATTGAGTCAACTTATGACCACGCAAATTCTCGTGCGGCTTCAATTGAGTTAAATCAAGTCCATTGGTCGTGTCAACCAAAAAATCATCAACCGACCAACTCTCAAAAAAATGACGCAAAGAAGACCAAACCGGATACTTCGGATGAGACTCCAACGCCGCCAAACCCAAATGCTTCAAATCAGTAAACTCCACCCGCGTCAAGTCATCACCGCCAAGACGCTCATCAGACGCAAGATAACGTATCGTCTTTTGACCATTTTGCAAAAACGCAATCGGGAAAGATTCCTTGCCATTGCGATACGCGATAAGCTCCGACTCAATATACGGTGCTTTATTCTTGACATACCCGACACTCACCGCATAAGTTGCTGCCGCCGACTCATCAGGATGACGATAGTGAAACCCAAAAGACATTGTCCCTTTGCCGCCGTGAGAATACACCGCCTCATAACCGCCGCGCTTGCCGCAAGCAACATCAATCCCATGACTATAACAGTCCGAAATAAAACCCAAAGCATCCAAAACAGAACTCTTACCCGAACCACTCACTCCAGTAATAAGAGTACTCGTCCCAAGATCATACGGCAACATCGCCGACAAATCCTCAACATAAACAAATTGCGGAAAAGCAGTACCAAGCCCAACTTGCTTAAGCGACTTATAATTACGAATCCAAAATCCTTCAAGCATTTTATCTAATCCACTTCCAGTCTGATTGTGTCCCGTTTGCAATACGTTTGAAATATCTTGACAAAACGGCTTACCACCAAAAGCACCCCAAAAAAATTTCAGAATCAGAATGCCGACAACACAGCGAACCAAAAATCTAACCCGCCACTTACGTAATATTACGGCAATACAACAATCAGGTCAAGATTAAACCAAAACAAACCAAATAACACAAACATCAGAACCAACCAATACAAAATTTAATTTATCTTGCTACAATCTTGCAAAACAAACCCGAAAATCACACACAAAAGAATAGGCTTGTCCCATTATTGCCGTCATTATTGGGGGCATCAGGCGGGAAGGCGGGGAGAGATTAGATTCGTTGCTGTCCCGTCTCCCTGCCTGATGCTTGTTGTTTTTTTAAGTTTTGGAATAGGTCTGGTAACCACTCACACCGGATTTGTTTCTTTGGAATAAATACGCATCAACGCAACAATGCCATAACGCGTATATTTTTGTCAACAACATAACAAAAACAAATTGAACTGAATAATTATGATAGAACTGGGAGTCAATATTGATCATATTGCGACATTGCGTCAAGCCCGCCGTACTGTTGAACCTGATCCGGTTTGGGGGGCGGTCTTGGCTGAACTCGGAGGCGCGGACGGAATAACCGTTCACCTGCGCGAAGACCGGAGGCACATCAACGACCGCGACGTAAAATTATTGCGAGAAACCGTCCGTTGCAAACTAAACCTCGAAATGGCAGCAGTAGACGAAATCGCAAAAATCGCACTCAACATAAAACCAGACCAAGCAACTCTCGTCCCCGAACGACGCGAAGAAATCACCACCGAAGGCGGACTAAACATCACCAACCAAAAAGACAAAATAAAAAATATCGTCCAACAACTCCAAAATAACGGAATATCTGTAAGCCTATTTCTCGATCCCGATTTGACTCAAATTGAAGCCGGAATACAGACGGGTTGCGAGGCGATTGAAATCCACACCGGAAGTTACGCTTTGACAAAAAATAAAATTGACGAAGACAACGAAATCAAAAGAATTATCAAAGCAAGCAGACTGATAACAAATGCCGGATTGCGTCTCCATGCCGGACACGGTCTGAATTATCACAATGTTGTCCGCATCGCGAACATCCCAAAAATGAAAGAACTAAACATCGGTCACAGCATAATCGCTCGCTCAATAATGGTCGGAATAAAAGAAGCCGTAAACGAAATGAAAAAAATCATCAACCCCCAAAATATACATCAGACCGAAGATGTATTTTGAAGCGTTTTGTGTTTTGGTTGCGGACAATTGTTGGTTTGATTTTTGGTAATAATTGAAACACTAATTGGCTGGTTTCAAATCCGGCTGTATGGATTCGAGTATATATGGGATTTTCGTCTGTTGCGCAGGCAATAATTGATGGTGATGTTGAGCAGGTGTTGTGTGGTGTTGGTGAGTTGCTGGCGGGCGGGGTTTCGCCGCTTGCGGTTCTTGACGAACATATTGTTCCGGCAATGAACGAAGCGGGCAAACGATTCGAAGACGGCGACTTCTTTGTCCCCGATCTAATGCTCTCCGCAAAAGCAGTCCAAGAAACGATGAAGATATTGGATCCGTTGCTCAAGAATCTTGGTCGAGAGAAGACGGGTCGCGTGGTGATTGGTACGGTTCGTGGTGATCATCATGATATTGGCAAGAATCTTGTTGCGGTGATGCTTGAGGGGGGCGGGTTCGAGGTGATTGATCTTGGGGTAAATGTTGCGCCGGAAAATTTTGTCAACAAAGCACGCGAAAAAGAAGGAACAATTATTGCCCTCTCCGCACTACTGACAACAACAATGCACGAAATGAAAAACGTAATAGAACTACTAAAAGAATCCGGCATCCGCGACAAAACAAAAGTAATCATCGGCGGCGCACCGGTAACAAACGAATTCGCCAAACTAATCGGAGCAGACGGATACAGCGATAACGCCAGCGCAGCCGTAACACTAGCAAGAAACCTTATAAACATCAAATAAACAAAAGACGATAGCCGAGCATATTGCCGTGCAACGGCGACGGACTGGAACGCGGGCATCCCGCCCTCGTTGTACCACACAAGTTTGCCGTGCAATGGCGACGGACTGGAACGCGGGTGTCCCGCCCGCCTCTGTGCGTAATAGAACCAAAAAAGTTAGAACGGAACGCCAAGACGTGTTGGCAACGTAAGGTAGCCAACCGACCGCTGGGCGGTGATCGTAAGGTGGGTAACCGACCGCTGGGCGGTGATCGTAAGGTGGGCAACCGACCGCTGGGCGGGTGCGGTTTCGGGGGGCGGTGCAAGCCGAAAACCGTGGGGCTGTAAACGCACCGGCAAAACCAAACCGCCCAAAACGTAGGACGTTTTGGTTTTGTCGATGCGTTTTATGATTTGTGTAGTATAGCGGGGAGTTGTTTTTACGTTGTTGAGCTGTCTTGCGGATACGTAATATTTGGGTAGAATACGCCGCTTGTTGATCGTAGGTTGTGTGTCGTTGTAGTTAGTTTATTGATCGCGTGATCATGTTGCACGATGCAGGATTATTCTGAAAAGTCAGGCTTTTTAAACTGCTTGTACTTGAATTCGCTTACGAAGAGAGCTGTCAAAAAATCCCGTTCACAATTTGTCTATGGCGGCAATGTTGTTCGCCGATGTTGCGGGTTATTTGAAACAACCACCCCAAAAGGGAAAATTAAAATTAGGAGAAAACATGAGATTGTTTAACACGATACGAAACGCATTTTTTGCAACGTTTATTCTTTTGTCCGCGCAAATGTTGTCGGCGGAGGATGCGGGCAAATTAGAGTTGCCGATTCCGGAACTGAAGATATCGGAATCTGCGTCAAAAGGGATCGCCGCCGGTGATTGGGCAGCCGCTGAACCTGCCGCTGTTTTGGAGTACGAAGCCGTAAAAGAAAAGGCTCTGGCTGCGGAAAAATCAGATGAGATTGCTGCCGCTTTGACTTGGTGGGAGCGGGTGCTTGACAGAACTACTTGCACGGAAGCACAAAGAAGCGAAGCACGCACACACATCAAAAATTTACGACCAAAAGTACAATCAAACACCGACCCAAAAAAAGCTAAAAAATGGAACGTCCTCGTCATCATCTTCAAAGAACTCAAAGCAGAACGCACCGAAAAAGACGGCAAAACCACAACCATACACAAAACATTCACCAACGATAACCTAAAAACGGTCGGTCAATGTCTCGCAGGTTTTAGAGACCTTGTTTTTGAGTGGTCGAGCGGATTGTTGATTTTTGAGTTCGATGTCAAAATTGTTGACGAACCGTTGACAAGAATCAGACGCGACTTTCCGGCATCGCCGCGTGATGTTGCAAAAATTCTCAAAGAAGAATCCAAGATCAAGAACAAGAAATACGACACCGTCATCGGGTACGTCAAATGTCGCGGAGACGAAGGTCCAAACGTAAACGTACCATGGACAGCAGCAATATACGGGCGGCTTGGTGAGTTGGATGGAGCCGGATACATGATGGTTCCTTGGGGGACAAATTATCCGTACAAAGGGGAAACGATTGGCGAGATGGAGTTGCATGAGTGGCTGCATCAAATTGATGATCTTGTTCATGTAGTATTGGGATATCCGCACGGCACAACCCGCTCGCCGGATGACGGCAGAGGTGAAGGTGATAACCGCCCCGACGGTGAAGAAGAATACAAAAAACCCAAAGATTGCACGACTTGGGTCTACTTTTACAAACACATGATGACCGAACACATGACAAGACAAATCTGGAAAGAATTAACCATCACAGAAAACAAAGACAACAAACCAGGCGAACTCATCGAAATCAAAAAATAAGACAAAGATGAGTCGGCTTGTTATTATTGTCAACAGATTAGGCAGATTTATACGGGTTTGGGTTTTATTAAAATCTGTTTAATCTGTTGACAAAATATTATCGGTGCTATTTGCAGAAAATTGCGGCGAATGAAATCGGAATCTTTGTGTTCTTTGTGCCTTTGTGCGCAATATAAATTTTATTTTTTTAAGAAATAATTATGCGTTCTGTTTTTAATTTATCGATAGTATTGAGTGTTATTCCTTGTTTATCGACATTGATGTTGGGGCTTGGTCAAGATGATGTTTTGTTGCCTTTGTTGATGGTTTTTGCGGCTTGTACTAGTCTTTATTTTACTGATTATAAGCGGCTTATTCGGCTCGGCGACTGGACTGTCAACGTCCTGATTCTCGCAATAGTTTTTTTTACAATCGGTGATATTTTGCGGCATTGGGGCGAGGCGTTGGCGATTTCGATTGTTCG
>JAISQS010000358.1 GCA_031274045.1 Planctomycetaceae bacterium
CGCACACGTTCACCAAGAAGGGACGAGAGAAAACCTTCAAGTATCACAAAATTCGTCTTTTGACGTAAAAGACGTTTAAGTGCCCAGTCAAACCGAATATATCTGTTCGCGAATTTTGCCATCATATTTATTGATTATGAAGTGTTATTGTCAACCAGATCATACAGACTTATTTTTTATTGAAATCTGTTAAATCTGTATAATCTGTTGACAAAAAATATTCCTCCCTTCCCTTCCTATTACCTTCCTGTGAATTATTCCTGTGTGAATAAATCTTATTTGAAGGTGTATCTATTGATGATATTTTCGAATAGTTCTTGTCGTCCTGATTTATTTGGGTCTGGGTTACCTTTTTTGAGGATGTATTTTTCTAGTGAGGTGAAGTTATGTTTATCGGATTCGATTTCTTTTCCAACGCCGGTATCCCATGAGTTGTATCGTTCTTTTACTAGTTGGGCGATTTCGCCGCTTTTTCTTATATCCGCTGCGATTTTTAGCCCCAATGCGAAAGTATCCATTCCTCCGATGTGTGCGTAGAAGAGGTCAATTGGTTCGAAACTTTCGCGTCTGACTTTTGCGTCGAAGTTCAAACCGCCTGTTTTGAATCCGCCGTATTTTAGGACGATTAACATGATTTTTGTTGTTTCGTATACGTTTGTCGGGAATTGGTCGGTGTCCCAACCGAGCAATGTATCTCCGGTATTTGCGTCGATTGAGCCTAGAAAACCTTGACTTCCGGCGTAATCGAGTTCGTGTTCGACGGAGTGGCTTGCGAGGGTTGCGTGATTTGTTTCGATGTTCAATTTAACGTATTTTTCGAGACCGTAGGTTCGGATAAAATTTATGCAGGCGGCGGCATCGAAGTCGTATTGGTGTTTTGTTGGTTCTTTTGGTTTTGGTTCAAAGTAGAATTGACCTTTGAATCCGATTTTTTTTGCGTGTTCGACAGCCATGTGCATGAATTTTGCGAGGTGGTCGAGTTCGCGTTTCATGTCGGTGTTCCAGATGCATTGGTAACCTTCTCGTCCGCCCCAGAAGGTGTATCCTTGTCCTCCGAGTTCGTGTGTGATTTCCAATGCTTTTTTTGTTTGTGCGGCTGCGAATGCGAATATGTCGGCGTTACAACTTGTGGCTGCGCCGTGCATGAATCTTGGGTGACCGAATAGGTTTGCTGTTCCCCAGAGTAATTTAATGCCGGTGCGTTTTTGTTCTTCTTTTAGTGTTTTGACGATTGCGTCGAGGTTATTGTTGGATTCTTGCAAAGAGTCGCCTTCGGGGGCAATATCGCGGTCGTGAAAGGCGTAGTATGGTATCTGTAGTTTTTCGAGGAATTCAAAGAATACTTTTACGCGTTTTTGGGCGTTTGGTACGTTATCCTTACCTTCCCAAGGGCGGAGCATTGTGCCGCTTCCGAACTGGTCGGAGCCGGACGCTCGCATTGTGTGCCAGTAGGCAGCGGCAAAACGCAAAATATCTTTCATCGGTTTACCTTCGATCTTCTCGTCGGGGTTATAGAACCGAAATGCTAAAGGGTTTTTTGAGGTAGTACCTTCGTATTGAACTGTTTTTTTCACTTCAGAAAAAGCGGACATTTGTTTCTCCAATTTTATCTTTTTTTGGGTTGAAAATTTTCGCGTGTTGCAAAACGCTTATATGAGTTGCTCACACAAAGCAACAAACCAAAAATACATTAAGCGCAAACATACATTCAAACAATAGAACGTAAGCGGAACCATAAAACGTTTACAGAACCACCATGCCAACACGACAACAAGGGGCAAAATACTAGCAAATAAGATTCAAATGTCAATCACACTCCAAGAAACACGACCCGCTTTTTTTTGAGAATACAAAACAAACGAAAAAAACTTACAACAAAATTCCGTTTATTTTTTTATTTGGCTCTTTTATCGTTTCTTGTTGATGTATTAAAGCAAAATATAAAAGCGTGTTACGATAAATTGTTGCCCTGTATTGTATAAAAAAACAATCAACATTACTCAAACCAATCAGCAACAGGTTACCAGTCTTCTCCTCCCTTAATAACACACGAAGCCACCACACTACGCGCCCTTATCCCCTTATTCGCTACGCATAAAGTTCGCGGTCACGCCGCAACTCAAACAATAAGGGATAAGGGCGAGTGATGGGGGGGGAATTTCGTTGTTATTAAGGGGTGGGGAAATTGGTATCTGTTGCATGTCGGTTGTGACTCAATATCCGTAGCTCAAATCGGTAATAAAATCATATTTATTACGATTGCGAATGGGAATTTTTAAGGGTAAAAAGTATAGTTTGCGTGGGAACATCATTTTCTACCGAGCGATGCAAACCTACGGTTTGCAAAACTATGATGTTATTACATTCCGTTAGGAATGTATCGCTCGGTAGAAAATGAATCCTCCGCCGAGTCTTCGCATTCCGTAGGAATGCAACCCCGTGACTTGCCCAATGGTGGCATTTGCGTAATTCCGAATTCCGAATTCATAATTACAAGAAGTGGGAGCATCATTTTCTACCGAGCGATGCAAACCTACGGTTTGCAAAATAAGGCTTAAAATCACTAAAATCATTCCCCGCAAAATTCGAAATGATCTGATTTTTTAAAAACTAATCAATAAAATCTGTTGACAATATATTCTCATTTTTATCAACAGATTTAGCAAATTTTAATAAGAGCCTAGATTTTTATATTGGCATATTGATGTAATGTATCTTTGTTAATTTTCGTACAATTTGATGAATTGGTTTACGGCGATTGGTCCGAATATCAGCAAGGGCAACCATGCGCCTAGTACGGGCATGTCCATATTTGCGCCGAGATGTTGGCAGACTTCACGCAACGTCATAAACGAAAGAACTATCAACCCGCTCAATCCTAACGCCTTAAAAATATTTTTGTCACTGTTGAGCAAAACTACCGGCAGACCAAGAAACAATAACATCACATCCAATAGAGGCTGCATAAGCCGTCCGTGAATTGTTGCCAGAATCCGGTTGCCTACGTCTAAACTTTTGTTTCGTGCTGCGAGTATCATGTCAAAAGTTGAGGCGTATTGCCGCCACGCGTCGTTTGATGCCAGATAATCAAACGGCACATTTGTAACAACAAAACAACTATTCTCCGCAACCCACTCAGGCGCGTCGTCGTGTGTAAATACAACTTTGCGATCTTTAATTGACAAAGACTCTCGTTTTACTACGTCTGGTATTTCTGCCATTTTTATGAGCATGAATCCGGCTTCGTGTTCGGAGTTTGCCGCGTGATGTATGGCGTTTTCGGCGCGGAGAAAAGTGATCTGTTTTACGAGCGGTCTTCGCAGAACAAAATTTGGCGAACTGATTCGCGATTCTTGCCGAAAGGTGCGTTCTCCTTGAATTGTGATTCCTGTTTCGTTGTCGATGATGGCGTTGACGAGGGCACCTTTGTCGGATTCCATTGACATCGCGTCCGCGACAAGTTCGTCAAGAAATCTTGGCAAAACCATTTCACGAAATAGCATTGACGACAACGCCACAAATATTACCGCACAAATCAACGGCATAATAATTCGGGTTGTTGAGACACCGGCGGCTTGGATGGGGATTAGTTCGTTGTGGCGTTTCATGGTCGCGACCGTTATCATAGCGGACAACAAACCAAGCACCGAACTCAACATCATCACAATCGGAATAGACTTAAAAATGTAATACTTGCCAATCACAAGCGGAGTATTATTCGCCGCGCTGCCAACCCGCAAAAGCGAATCAAGATTAGTAAAAAGATCAAAAACAATAAATACCCCAACAATACTAACAAACCACAACAGAAGATTAAAGAAAAAACTCCTCAAAATATAACGATCAAGTATCGTCATCAAAAACTCCTTTATAAATTTCTTCTTGACAAAATAATTCACCGGAACGCAAGAAAGACAAAAGAAGAATATTCCAAACTTCCATTACCTTCCCGCATCTTCAGATGAGTTATTCCCCCAAATTAAAAAAACGCCAGAGCGGATTATGCAAATTTTTCACATTCAACACAATACCAAATTCAAAGAAATTTTTTTGATTG
>JAISQS010000483.1 GCA_031274045.1 Planctomycetaceae bacterium
CGCGCCCTTATTTTCCTTATTCTGTAGGCATTCTAATAAGGGAATAAGGGCGCGTAATGGGGGTGGCGTTGGTTACTAAGGGAGGGGAAGTTGGTTGCACGGCGTGAATTGGTTGAGACTCAATATCAGTAACAAAATCATTTTGACTACGATTGCGAAAGGGAATTTTCAAGTGTAAAACATGTAAAAGAGAATACTATGAGCTTCCGTAATCTCCATTACCTTCCCTTAACTTCCTGTAAACTATTCTTGTTGAAAATAAATTATTTGATGTTGTAGTTATTATTTTGTGTTTAGTTTTGCGGCTGTTAGAGTGTTTAGGAGTAGCATTGTTACGGTGAGTGGACCTACTCCTCCTGGTACGGGCGTTATTGCGGAGGCGATTGGTTCGATATTGTCAAAATCTACGTCGCCGCAAATTTTCCCATTCGGTAACCTGTTTATCCCGACATCAATCACAACCGCGCCACGCTTAACCATATCGGCAGTGACAAATTTTGGTATCCCGATTGCGGCGATCAAAATGTCAGCTTGTTTGGTCAAAAGCGCGAGTTCCTTTGTGTGCGAATGGGTTATTGTAATGGTTGCGTTGCCGACTTTCGTTTTTTGCAATAACATCAACCCCATCGGCTTGCCCACAATATCACTACGCCCGATAATAACCACATGCTGCCCAGCCGTCTCAATCCCATACCGAAACAACAACTCCTGAATCCCATACGGAGTACAAGGAAGAAATCGAGGACGACCCTGCGAAACCAAACCAACATTCTCAGGATGAAACGCATCAACATCCTTGCAAGGTACAATCACATCCAAAATCATCGACTCCTCACAACCCGTCGGCAAAGGTCTCTGCACCAATATCCCATGCACGCCAACATCATCATTCAATTGCTCAATAACACGAACGAGATCACTTGTGCCGGTTGATGCGGGCAACTGCAAAACCCGACTCTCAATACCAACCTCACGACACGCCTTCTCTTTATTAGCAACATAAATTTTACTAGCAGGGTCTTCCCCAACAATCACCGCAGCCAAAACCGGCGAAATCCCCGATTGCAATTTATACCGCGCAACCTCATCCCTAATCTCGCCGCGAATATCAGACGCTATCTTTTTACCATCAAGAATCATAAATATACCTAAAAATAAAACCAAAAAAATTCTTTTGTTTCCGTTCGTTGTTCGTTGTAAAGTTTGCGGTGATGATTTTACTATAAAAGATAATTTTGTGAACGCCGGAAGCATAAACACACAAGCCAAGCCACAAAATATATTCTATTGCCCTTTTACAAATCAATTCTCATTAGACTTGTTCCATTACTGTTGTTATTTAGCCGTTAGCGACGGTAGCTTGCTACCGACGAGAAGTAATTACTGTTGTTGACTCAAGCGTTGTGTCAAAGTAAAACGGTGCAGTGAGCAAGCTCCCTCGCGAACGGCTAAAACTAAAAACGTAATATATCATTGAAATACTTTAACGCTGTAGAAAAAACAAACTTTATTTACAACCTGATTTTCTTACAAAACAACCTTAGTAACCAGTGAATCACCCATAGACATAACCTTATTACCTTATTATTTCTAATCCGTTCTATGTTTTCGCGTTGTTACATTCCGTTAGGAATGTATCGCTCGGTAGAAAAAGACCCCCCGCCGAGTCTTCGCATTCCGTAGGAATGCAACCCCGTGACTCGCCCAATGGTGGCATTCCTACGGAATGCTGTTTGTGTGGGAACATCATTTTCTACCGAGCGATGCAAGCCTACGGCTTGCTGCAATGCACAATGATCAATGATCATTGATCGATGATCAATGATCATTGTGAATTATGAATTATGAATGGCTACTAAAGTTGTTTTTATAAGAAAATAAGGTTGTAAATAAGGTTTGTTTCACTACCGCGTTGACAATTTTCACTGATATATTTAAGTATATTTTTTTGTTGTTTTTTTTGCATTTTACAATTAAAATCGCAAACACCCGCGACACAAGTTGAAATCGTAAGCTATGATTTGGTGTGTTGTGTTGCGTTGTGGTTTTGAGTTTGGACAACTCACAACGGATAGTGCGTGGTGTCAGCGAAGGGGGACAATTGTATCAAAACTGTAATTGAATTGAATAGCGGCAGTTGTTTTGTCCGAAGTGACACAAGCATTCTGCTTGTGCAGTATCGCAAGCGAGATGCTTGTGTCACTTTTGTTTGGATTCGGGGTTTCTTGCTGACGTATTTTGAGCGGTTGACTTTATTGTACAAAAAGTAAAAAGTGAAGAGTGCAAATAAAGTGAACGAGTATAATTTCGTGTAACACAAATTAACATTGAGGAGGTAATTATGAGAGTTAGGTTTTATGTTTTTCCGGCGTTTACTCTTATTGAGTTGCTGGTAGTGATTTCGATTATTGGGATGCTTGCGGGTTTATTGCTTCCTGCGATTCAGTCGGCGCGTGAATCGGGGCGGCGAACCACTTGCATCAATGCCCAACGTAACATCGCGACAGCGTTGTTGCAATACGAATCGTCCGCCGGTGCGTTTCCGGGTTGGAGGAATAAGGCAACCGTTGGAGGTACAGACGCGACGGTGTCTTGGGTAATGAAAATATTGCCGTTGATCGAGGAGCCTGATTTGTACAAAGAAATCATGGCTGGAGCGATTCCGGCAACTTTGACGATTCCAAAGATTCCAATTTTACGTTGTTCAAGCGCGGGTATTACGAGTTCCGAATCGCCCGCGCGAATCACCTATGTCGTCAACGGCGGTGCCGTCGATGATTTTTGGCCTGTGACCGATCCGGTTACATACGATGAAAACGCATACAACGGCGTTTTTCTCGATACGAAACAATTCCCGAATATAAGAACCAGTATTGATGAGTTGAGTAAACTTGACGGAACGAGTCGTACATTGCTGTTATCGGAAAATATCAATGCAGGTTTTTGGATCGCGTCGGATGATTTTA
>JAISQS010000516.1 GCA_031274045.1 Planctomycetaceae bacterium
TCTGTTTTCGTCTTGCTCCGCTCGCCGAAAACGCAACCGCCCAGCGGTCAGTTGCCCACCTTACGATCACCAACACGTGTTCCGCCCCCTTTGTTTTCGTCTTGCTCCGCTCGCCGAAAACGCAACCGCCCAGCGGTCGGTTGCCCACCTTACGATCACCAACACGTGTTCCGCCCCCTTTGTTTTCGGCTTGCTCCGCTCGCCGAAAACACAACCGCCCAGCGGTCGGTTGCCTACCTTACGTTCCTACCTTACGTTGCTTCATTACGTTGCTTCATTACGTTGCTTGACGCAATATTACGTTGTTTATTTTATAGAGTTGCTAGTAGAGAACGGACGCGGATTTTTACTGCGCCTAGTTGAGCACCTTCATCAATTTTTAACAATGTATGAGCCTTGCCCTTGAACGCCAGAATTTCTTCGACTTGCTCCGCCGTCACCGCATCAAGTCCACAACCAAACGAGTTTAATTGAATCAATTGCACACTCGCCGATTGATTTGCGACGAATGTTGCCGCTCTGTACAGACGCGAATGATAACCCCACTGATCAATAACCCGCAACGGGAACATTAAATTTTGCCCAAGATGAGCAACAGAATCACCCGTCAAAACCGCCGCACCACTCGAAACTATAAGTTCCGGTATCCCATGATGTATCATCGGATCAAGATGATACGGACGACCCACAAGAACAATCGTCGTCCCACCCGAATCCGTCTGCCTTGCCGCCAACTCCGCCCCCTTTGCCCGCACCTCGTTGCGGTAATCGTTTTGAGCGTCATTGGCACAACTCGCCGCACGACGTATTTGACGAAACGGAACATCAAAAGAACGAAACTCCTCATAAAGACGCTTGACCAAACTCTTCGCATCCGATGCCGGTAAGAACGGCGATATAAACTCAATCTTACCATCACGAATCTCATCAATATTCAACCGCAATAACTCAGGATAAGAACCAACAACAGGACAATTATGCGTAAAAAGCGTACCCGAAAATTCACGTTGCTCAAAAGGTAACGCCGGATAAAATATCCGACCAACCCCACGCTCAACCAAATTAATTATATGACCATGCGATAACTTCGCCGGAAAACATAACGTCTGCGAAGGTATACTACTCAAACCCTTGTTGTATAACTTCGGCGTTGACTGATCAGACAAAATTACACGAAAACCCAACTCACTCAAAAATGTAAACCAAAAAGGATAAACCTCAAACATATTCAAAACACGCGGAATCCCAATCTCCCCACGCACCGCCTTATGCACCGAAAGCGGCTCATAATACCTAAACAAACGATCATATTGATAACGATAAAGATTCGGTAACTCCACACGATTAACATTGTCAACAGACCACACAACCGAATCCGTTATAGACGGCGACATCTCAGTAACAGTAATCCGAACCCCTTGATTATCACACTCCGCAACATCACACCCCGCAACATCATTTGCAGCGAAATTATTGCTGTGATTTTCCGTATTACATTGATTTTTATTACGTTGTTTTTTGGAGTCGGATTTGTCGGATTTATTTGTGCTGTCAATTTTGTCAACAGCAAATTTGCCGGGGCCTCGCTCGCATTTATTGCCTGACACAAAAATACGATTGCCCGGAAAAGTATGAACGGCAAGAAGACACTTATTAGAACAACCCGGACAACGCTTCAACTTCGAGTCCATCGTAAACTTCGACAACGCTTCTTGCGAGATGATTCCTGACAGTAATTTATCCGGTTTCTTTTCCGCTCGCTCTTTTGCAATAATCGACGCACCAAACGCACCCATCATCCCCGCAATATCCGTCCGATGAACCTCACGCTCAATCAATAATTCCAAAGCACGCAGTACGGCGGGATTGTTGAAAGTGCCTCCTTGTACCATTACGTTGCTTCCTAGTTCGGCGAAGTCGGTTATTTTCAGCACTTTGTAGAGTGCGTTTTTCGCAACGGAATAAGCCAGCCCCGCCGATATGTCCGCAACAGACGCATTTTCCTTCTGAGCTTGTTTAACTTTGGAATTCATAAAAACCGTACACCGCGTCCCAAGATCAATCGGTGCTTTGGCAAATAAAGCCTCTCTCGCAAACGAAACAATATCAAACCCAAGCGAACCCGCAAACGTCTCAAGGAATGAACCACAACCCGACGAACAAGCTTCATTGAGAATTATCTTGTCAATCTTACCGTTTTTGATTCCAATACACTTTATATCTTGCCCGCCGATATCAAGTATGAACGACACATCCGGCACAAAATACCGCGACGCGCGATAATGAGCCAACGTCTCAACCTCACCATCATCTATCCCAATCGCAGCCTTCAAAATCGTCTCACCATAACCAGTCACACAAGCCCGCCGGATTTTTGCGCCGGGCTTAATACGCGAATAAATATCGGCAATAATTTTCAACACGGCGTTGATCGGATCGCCTTCGTTGTGTCCGTACCATGTTGCGAGGATGCGTGATTTGTCGTCGGTCAAAACGGCTTTCGTCGTTGTTGATCCGGCATCAATACCGAGAAAAAGGTCGCCTTGTGCTTTGTCAAAATCGGCACGTTCGGCGTTTAAGGAGTTGTGTCTTGCGGTGAATGCGTCAAATTCATTTTGCGTGCGAAACAACGGCGTAAGTCTGGCGGTTTCTTCGTAGCTGTTTCGATCAATGACATCGTTGACTCTTCCGCAAAGTTCCGCCGCTGAAATTACAGGATTATTTTCTGACAAAATCGCGGCACCGAGCGCGACGTAATAGTGTGAATTATCGGGAACAATTATGCCGCTCCCTTCCAGTTCCAAAGTTTCCGTAAACCGTTTTCTGAGTTCGGGCAAAAAATGCAACGGCCCCCCAAGCAACGCGGCAGGTCCGCAAATTTTTCGACCGCAAGCAAGACCTCCGATAGTTTGATCGACGACGGCTTGTAGTACGCTTGCGGCGACATCTTCGCGTGACGCGCCTTCGTTTAGCAGCATTGTAACGTCGGATTTTGTGAATACTCCGCAGCGGGCAGCGATTGGATAAATTGTTTTATGACGCGAGGCAAGATCATTTATTCCGGCAGCGTCCGTCTTCAACGTAACCGCAATTTGATCAATAAACGCACCGGTTCCGCCGGCACAAGTTTCATTCATTCGTTGATCAATGCTCCCTTCGAGGAAGGTGACTTTGGCATCTTCGCCGCCGAGTTCGATTGCGACGGAAGTTTGCGGAATAAATGTTGTAATCGCGTGCAACGCGGCAACAACTTCCTGAACAAACGGGATACCTAGTTTTTGAGATACTCCGATTCCGGCGGAACCTGTCATCGCAAGCGTGAACGCTTTGCCCGGAAAAGTTTGGAATACTTCGGATACAAGTTTTGACAATGCTTGAAACACGCCGGAGAAGTGGCGGGTATATCGAGACCAGACAATTTCACGAGTAGCAGCATCAAATATTACTGCTTTGACGGTAGTTGAACCGATGTCGAGTCCGAGCCGAAGTTGCGGCATTTCATTTGAGCTGAGTTTGATTGAGGACATCTGGTGAAATGAATTATTGGGGTTGCGGGATGTTGACAATATTGTGAAAAAAATACAAAACGCACAATGAATTTCGTCGACGTTATACAC
>JAISQS010000559.1 GCA_031274045.1 Planctomycetaceae bacterium
GAGTTGAAGCCTGAGCTTGCTTATTGGTTATCATTTTTTGCACTTGCTAATAAGAGTGAGGTTGAGATGTTAAAAATAAAAGAGAAATATCCGATTGTTAAGGAAGCGTTCGATGATCCATTGGTCAAGAGGGCGAATAAAGAATTTAAGCGTTTTAAGTCCAACCGCAAAATGCAAGAAATTGAACGCCGACATCACTTGTTCATGGTAGGCTACCACGAAGATCTTACAGCATCAAAAGTCGAAGGTAAAACCGAAGGAATAGCCGAAGGAATCGCCGAAGGTAAAGCCGAAGGTAAAGCCGAAGGAATAACCGAAGGCATTTTACGTGTTCTGAGTAAAAAGTTCGGGCAAGTTCCCCAAAGTATAGCTGACGCGCTGGACAAACGGACCGATAATGCGGTGTTGATGTCGCTGTTAGTTAGTGCTTCAGAATGTACATCGTTGGATGAATTTGTTGCCGGACTGTAAAAATTATCGGCGGTGAAGAGTGAGGTTGAGATGTTAAAAATAAAAGAGAAATATCCGATTGTTATGGAAGCGTTCGATGATCCTTTGGTTAAGAGGGCGAATAAAGAATTTAAGCGTTTTAAGTCTAACCGCAAAATGCAAGAAATTGAACGCCGACATCATTTGTTCATGGTAGGCTACCACGAAGATCTTACAGCATCAGGAGCCGAAGGAGAAACCAGAGGTGAAACCAGAGGAATCGTCAAAGGAATTGCCGAAGGTGAAACCAGAGGTAGAGTCAAAGGAATTTTGGATATCTTGAGCGATAAGTTCGGGCAAATTCCTCAGCACATTGTTGATTCATTAAATCAACAAACCGATCTGGCGGTACTGAAATCACTACTAATTCAAGCCGCAAGATGTACATCGTTGGATGAATTTGCTGCCGGACTGTAAAAATTGTCGGTGGTGAAGAGTGAGGTTGAGATGTTAAAAATAAAAGAGAAATATCCGATTGTTAAGAAAGAGTTTATTGATCCTTTGATCAAGAATGTATACAAAGAATTTAAACGTTTTCAGTCCAACCGCAGAGTACAAGACATTGAACGCCGACATCACTTGTTCATGGTGGGCTACCATGCAGATCTTGCAGCGGCAAGAGACGAAGGATTCGCCATAGGATTCGCTAGGGGATTAACCGAAGTAGTTTTGGATATTTTGAACAATAGGTTCGGGCAAGTTCCCCAAAGCATAGTTGACTCGTTAAGTCAACAAACCGATCATGCGGTGTTAGAGTCATTGTTAGTTCGTGCGTCAGAATGTATGTCGCTTGATGAATTTGTTGCCGGACTGTAATGATGTCGGATGATGCTTTTGTTTTTTTGCGTTTTGGTTAATGGGATTTTATGTGTAATTTATGTTGGTGAGTGTAGTGTGTTAAATAGTTGTGTGTGATCATAATTTTGCGGTAATTTTTGGTTTGGTTGGCGGTGTTGGTTGCGGCAAGAGTTTGGTTGCGTCGTTGTTTCGTGAGTTTGGGGCGGAGGTGGTTGATGCGGATGTGATTGGTCATGGGTTGTTGTGTGAGTTGGAAGTGCAGGTGCTTGTGCGTGAGTGTTTTGGTGATTCTGTTTTTTGCGAGGTTGGCGGAGTGAGTTGTGTTGATCGTCGTGAGCTTGCCCGTAGAGTTTTTACGCCAACAGAATTGGGGCAAAAGGAGTTGGCATTGCTCAATTCGATTCTGCATCCGCGTATTACGAAAATTATCGAAGCGCAAATGAAATCTTTCAAAGAATCCGGCGGTAAGGTTCTTGTTCTGGACGTGCCTCTTTTGTTGGAAGCGGGGATGCGTGGTGTTGTGGATAGGGTTGTGTTTGTTGAAGCGTCGCGGGAAAATCGGATCAGAAGAGTGAGCAAGCGAAACTGGACAGAAACAGAACTCAATAGACGCGAAGCAACACAACTCCCAATCAATGAAAAACAACAACAAGCCGACTTCACAATAAATAATAACGGAACAATAGACGAAACAAGAGACCAAGTCAAAACGCTATACACAACACACTACGGTTTTCGTTGACAAAAAACGAAACAATAATTTTTCCAAAAAAAATATTATGATTCGATCAAGTAACGATGACGAGTATGAGCAGAGTGGTTATTCTGCGGATGATCAGTTGCGTGAAAATTCCCGACCGTTTGGGGTGGATGTTTCTGATCGTGTTAAGCGTCTTCCGGCTTATCTTTTTGCGGAATTGAACAAGTTGAAGTATGAGAAGCGTCGTTCCGGTGCGGATGTGATTGATCTTGGGATGGGTAGTCCGAGTGATCCGCCGTCTTCGTTGGTGGTGGACAAGTTGGTTGAGGTTGTCCGCAACAATCGGCTTCACGCTTATAGTCATTCGAGCGGCTTGCCCCAATTGCGTAAAGAGTTGACTTCGCGTTATTTGAAATATTATGGGGTGCGTCTTGATCCTGAGACGGAGGCGATAGTTTGCATGGGATCGAAGGAGGCGATGTCGTATCTTTGTTTGGCGTTATTGGGGTCGGGTGATACGGCGATTGTGCCGTCGCCGTATTTTCCGGCTCATTTGCACGCGGTAATGTTGGCATCGGCAAATGCAATCATGCTGGATGTTACAAAACCTGACAAATTACTGTCAAATATCGCGTCAACTTGCCAATTCATGCGTCCCAAACCGAAACTATTGGTCTTAAATTATCCGCACAATCCAACTGCAACTGTAGTCGAATTAGATTTTTATGTTGAGATAGTGCGGTTGGCGAATCAATTTGGGTTTATGGTTATAAGTGATTTGGCTTATGGTGATGTCTGTTTTGATGGTTATGTCGCGCCTAGTTTTTTGTCCGTACCGGGTGCAAAAAATATCGGAGTAGAAACAACAACAATGAGCAAAGGCTACAACATGGCAGGATGGCGAATCGGTTTTTGTTGCGGCAATACAGAAATCATTCGCGCGCTGGCAACAATAAAAACATATTACAACTACGGTGTCTTTTCGCCCTTGCAAATCGCGGCAATTACTGCTCTAAGATTTTCAGACAGAGATGTAGAATCACAAGCCAAAATATATCAAAAAAGACGCGACACACTCAGCAACGGATTAGAACGAATAGGTTGGAATATCAAAAAACCAAAAGCATCAATGTTCATCTGGCAACAAATACCGCCGCAATTCGCAAAGAAAATGAGTTCGTTCGATTTTGCGATGAAGTTGTTGAAGGAGGCGGATGTGTTGGTGAGTCCGGGTTCGGCGTTCGGTGAAGCCGGCGAAGGTTTTATCAGAATGGCGTTAATCGAAAAAGAAGACAGATTAAGACAAGCCGTAAGACAGATCAAAAAAATAATGTAAATTGCCTGAATATTTCTCTTCCTGTGGGGAAAAGATTTTTAACGGCAAGAAGTTTAACAAATAATTAAAACAGAACTAACTCAAAAAAATATCACATGACCAAAGAAAATACCAACAACGCCAAACCGGATCAAACAAAACCGGATCAAACCAAACCCGATCAAGCAAAAGAAGACCAAGCGGGAACGGGTCAGGTTCTTGAGGCAGCGCGGCGTGAGAAGTTGCGGAGGATTGAGGAGCTTGGATTTGATCCGTATGGGGGTCGGTTTGACGATCATCAATCGATTGACTCCATACGTAATATGGCTGATCAAATTGTCACAGAGCCGTTGCCGCAAACCGCGCCCGATCCTAACGCCCGACCTCAGCAGCCGCACCAATCCGGTCCCAAAGTCAGAGCTGCCGGACGCATCATTTTACAACGCAAAAAAGGTAAATTGATCTTTCTTGATATCTGGGATTGGACGGGCAAAATACAAGTTTTGATCGGAGCAAATCAAGTTGGTGAGACAAATTGGGAGCTTGCTCAATGTTTTGATCTTGGTGATATTATTGGGGTTGATGGAGAGTTGATGTTGACGCGGACTGGTGAGTTATCGATAGCGGCATCGGGTTTAACTTTCTTGTCGAAGTCGATTGAAACTCCACCGGCTAAATTTCATGGGTTGACGGATCCTGATTTGCGTAGTCGGATGCGTTATATGGATTTGGTTCATACGGAGGGTGTGTTGGAGCGGATGTTGCGGCGGACAAAAATAGTGCATTCGGTTCGGGCGACGTTGGCGGGTGAGGGGTTTGTTGAGGTGGAAGGACCGACGTTGCACACGATAGCTGGCGGTGCTGCGGCGCGACCGTTCACAACTCACCATAACGCTTTGAATATTCCGTTGGTTTTGAGGATAGCTTTGGAGTTGCATTTGAAGAGGTTGCTTGTCGGCGGAATGGAACGGGTTTACGAAATGGGACGCGTCTACCGCAATGAAGGAATTGATCAAAAGCATAACCCCGAATTCACCATGCTTGAGGTATACCAAGCTTACGGCGATTGCAGATCAATGATGGACTTGGCGGAGAAGATAATTGTTGACGCTTTGAAAGCGACGGGGCAAGACTTGATTATTAAATGGAACGGGCAGTCGATCAATTTCACGCCGCCGTTTGCGAGGAGGACTTATGATAGTTTGGTTGAGGAGTATGCGGGGGTTGATCCGGTTAATCGGGAGGCGGTGATTGAGCGTGCGAAATCGCTTGGTATTGATGTTGTCGGCAAACATTTTGATTTGGTGAAGAACGAGCTTTTTGAGGAATGTGTTGAGGACAAACTTATTGATCCTGTTTTTGTCACGGATTATCCTGCGAGTATTTGCCCGTTGACGAAGCGAAGGCGAGACAATCCTGAAATCGCCGACCGGTTTGAACTCTTCGTGCAAGGTGTCGAGCTGGCGAACGCATACACGGAACTAAACGATCCCGACCTGCAAGAAGCTCTATTCTCAAAACAACTCGAAGGGCAAAAAACAGATGAAACGATGGCAAAAATGGACAAAGATTTTATACGTGCGTTGAGACATGGGATGCCGCCGGCGGGTGGTTTGGGGATAGGTATTGACAGACTTTGCATGTTCTTAACTGACACCGCCGCGATACGCGAAGTGATTTTGTTCCCGTTGCAAAGACCGGAAGTTTTATGAAAACACACGTGCGGCGTTTCGCTCCGTGTAATATATCAGTGAAAATTGACAATATACTTTTTATACTTGAAAATTCCCATTCGCCATCACCATCGCCATCGCCATAATTTTGTTACCGATATTGATCCCCGACTAACTCACGCTTTACCAATTCGCGATGTACGACCAACTTCACTTACCTTAATAACTATGCGACAAACGGTATTGGCTGGTCTTACGTTGCGGCGAATTTTTTTACGCCCCAACGGGGCAAAAAGCCCATAGCACAGGGCAACGCCCTGTGAAAAATCGCCCCCAATAACTCTCGCCCTGA
>JAISQS010000604.1 GCA_031274045.1 Planctomycetaceae bacterium
GGGCAACATATCCTAGCCCGCCGCAACGCGGCGGGTTACGTTTTTCCAATATCTATCGCCCTGAAAGGGCAACATATTCCAGTGGGTTACGATAATAAACCATCATGATCCGATATTGCCCTTTCAGGGCGTTGGATATTAAAAATTCACGATTCCCACCGCGTTGCGGTGGGCTGGATTATATTGCCCCGTTGGGGCGTCGGGAATTTTATTGTAATCAGGTTGATTTAATGCAGATATTTCACTGATGTATTACGATTTTTTTTGTTAGCCATGTTTTAATTATGTCTACTAATTTTGTTGCGTTTATTGGTTTGCTGCAATATGCGTCCATTCCTGATTCTTTGCAAAGTTCTTGGTCTCCTTGCGTTGCGTTTGCGGTCAGGGCGATAATCGGGATTCGACCCGCGTGTTTTGCCGATAACTCAAATTTGCCCAACTCCATATTCCTAATAATCCGCGTCGCCTGAAATCCATCCATCTCCGGCATCTGACAGTCCATCAATATCAAATCAAAACACTTTCGAGACACCGCCTCATAAGCCAAACGACCATTGCCAACTATCTCATAACTATACCCCGCCTGCATCAATATCTCTCCAACAACAATCTGATTAACCCGATTGTCCTCCGCAACCAATATCAACTTGCCCTCACCCGCACCAGCACCCGCCGCATCACCACCAACACCCGAATTTGTATCCGCACCCGTCCGCTCAATATCCGAATCTTGCGGCTTGCCTGTATTGTGACTTTCCAACGAGAAGCTGTTGAGTACGTTTTTTATTGACACACTGCTCTTCCATTCTTCGATCCATTCACTTCGTACATCATCGTGACGTTTGTCATCGTCACTATTGTCAACTCCCGTCACCACTGCAATCATTGCATTGAAAATTGATGAACCAAAAAGCGGTTTACTGACATACCTGTCCACAACTCCACTCGCCGCCAACTTGTCCAAATCCGAATCCGAAAACGGACGCAACATCACCACCGATAAACCCGCAAATTTCGCGTTCGACTTGATACCTCGCGCAACCTTAACACAACTCACCGCCGTCGGATCATTCTCGTCATTGCCAATACCGCCATCAATTATCACCACCCTAAACGGCTGCCCCGCGTCAGATGCATTGCCTATCGCCGACAACACATCATCCTGATATGTAAACGACGACACCAACACATTCCAAGCCGACAACTGCTCCGAAAGAACCCCACGCAATACATCATTGTCCGCAACAACCGCCACCCGCAAATTGGAAAACTCAATCGAACCATGACGAAAAACTCCAACCACATCAGACGCACCTTGAAGAGTCGATTTTTGGGCAACAGCATTTTGCGCAACGTTTTCTCCTTTGCTGTCTTTTTCAAATTTGCCGCCGCCAATTTCTATCTCACCATCAAAATTTTGCACAACAGCATCTTTCACAGCGGCGTTTTTCGCACTGGCATCTTTTGTAGTGGCATCTTTTGTAGCGGCATCTTTTGTAGCGGCATCTTTCACAACAGCATCTTTCGCAACGGCGTTTTTTGTAGCGGCATTTTGCGCAACGTTATCTTTGATAAATTCATCGACGTTGGCAGTTGGATTATATTTGAGCGGCAAAAAGAACCAGAATGTTGAGCCTTTGCCTTCGATGCTGTTCACTCCGATTTCTCCGCCGAGCAAGTGAACGAGTTCTTTTGAGATAGCCAGTCCGAGTCCGGTTCCGCCGTATTTTCTTGCCAGAGACGAGTCGACTTGTGAGAACGAGTTGAACAATTTGCCTGTTAATTCTTGCGGTATTCCGATTCCTGAATCTGTTACTTCAAAACGTATTATGAAATAATTTCCATCTTCGTGAGTCTCTTGTCCAATAACGGCAACAGATAATTTGACACCTCCTTTATGAGTGAATTTTATTGCGTTGCTGAGTAAGTTGACAAGAATTTGCCTCATGCGTCCCGTGTCGCCGATAACAAGTCGCGGCACGTCCGTCAAAAATAATCCGCACACCTCAAGATTATTACTCATAGCTCGCGGGGCAAGTATCCCGATAACCGATTCGACTAACTGCGGCAAGTCAAACTCAACCGATTCAACCTCAAGTTTACCTGCCTCAATTTTTGAGAAGTCAAGAATATCATTGATCAATGAGAGCAGATATTTGCCCGATGCCCTCGCAAGCTCAACATACTCACGCTGCTTCGTCGAAAGATTTGTTCCAAGCAACAAGTCCGACATACCAATAACACCATTCAACGGAGTCCTTATCTCATGACTCATGTGAGCGAGAAATTTTGATTTGGCAATAGAAGTCTGCTCAGCTTCAATACGTTTCGTTTGCTCGCTTAAATCGTGGAAACACGCTGACAGAAATTGTTCTCCGCCTTGTTCGAGTAGATCAATTATTACTTGCACCGGAAGCACGCTGCCATCACGTCTACGCATCTCAGTTTCAAAACGCACCGTTCGTTCCTTCTCAAAATTCACCAGAAAATCATGCCAATCATACTCCGACATCCGCTCATCATAATCGCAGATTTTATTTCCGACCGGCGTTTCAGGTAACGCATATCCGAGAAAATTCATTGCCGCTTCATTCGCATACGTGATTCGACCATCCATGTTAATCCACAACGCAGGAACCGAAATATGATCAATCACAATCCGCATCGTTTGCAACGATCTTTCCGAGAGAACTTGCGCCGTCTCGTCATAAAGCAACAACCCGACTTGATTCGCACCGGACGGAAAAACCACAACTTCAGAATAAGGATTATTTCCAAATTGCGGAACGTAAATATGGTAAAAGCCGGACTTTCGCTCCATCACACAATTGTCAATTCCTTGCCACCATTTGTCACCGAAATCATTCGACAAAACTTTTATGCCGCTGAAAACTTTCACAATTGACATGCCGATAAGTTGGAGAGGATCCATTTTGACAAAATGACGGCACGCATTATTTGCCGCCGCAATAACATAATCAGACGGCATACCATTCTCATCCCAAACAACATTCAACAACAACGCCCCGCCTGCCATCGATTGAAATAACGTACGATATTGCTCTTCGCTCTCTTTAATTTTTACGGCGGCGTACCACTCTTCGGTGATATTTCGACAACGCCATATTTGAATATATTCGAGGTCGTTATCGTCGAGTTGAACGGAGTGGGCGTTGAATCGTAATACTTTATTGTTGAGCGTTTCCATGACGTATTCGATTGGAATTTTCTCTTCACGAATACGGTTAAATATTTCGGCAAACGCCACCGGATTTTTCGCATTTGCCAAAAATAATATCTTCACTTCATCCAACGAAATACCCGTTAAACCAAAATCATCTGTTGTTGTGAATTGCGACAACAGCTCTATCGCCTGCATGTTCGCGTGCGTGATTTTGCCAAAATCAGTAGCCGCAATAATCGCCTCATCAGACGTTTCAAGTATCCTGTTCAACAGCCGCTCCCGCGTATGAACCGCCTGCTCCGAACGAACTTGCGAGGTAACATCAATAACAAAAACTCCAATTTGACCCGGAAGCGGACAAAACGTCCGAAGTTGCTGGTAGCCGTTGACCATCGGATCATAAACCAAATAAACATCATTCGCTCCGTTCAACGTTCGCCGCATAATCTCAATAATCCAATCAGCACCAAAATCATGCGAGAGCAACTTCGCCTCCGAATCAAAAAACACTCGCGGACTACAGCCGAGCAATTCGTTCTTTGCCCGCAAAGATAGCGTTATCATTGACGGATTGATTTCGATGCATCGCAGATCGATTACGTCTCCTTTTTCGTCCCATACTGTTTCAAAAAGAATGAATCCATTTGGCAAAGAATCAAACAACGATCTGTACTTCTCTTCGCTTAACCGCAAGATTTCGTCTGCTTGATATTTTTCTGTTACATCTTGAAAAAACCAAATTCGTGTGCGTCCGTGTTCACCGAGTCCGGTCTTCTCATCAACACCGCGCCACGAAATAATCCGACCGTCTCGACAACGCATTATGCCGTTTTGGGGTTCGTGAGTTGCTTTCATTTTTACGGCGGCATCGATAAATTGGTTTGGATTGTAAAGATTTTCGTTGCTCCATTCGCGGAAGAGATCAAGGTCGCCCCAATCCGATTTTTTTGCTCTTTCGCCAAAGAAGACCGACATGTTTGTATTGACTTGCAATGCTTCCGGCACATCGGATGTTACGACGATTCCTTCGCGTGAAGCGTTAAGTACGGCGTTCATTAGACGTTCCAGCCGTTCTATATCTGTGTCGTAGCGGACGCTAACGGTGATGTCGCGAGCGAGTTCGATTACGCGGGTGATTTCGCCGGTTTGAATATCTCGCAAGGGATGACTCGTCAATTCGTACCATTTATCGAATTTTGCGTTGTAGAAGTTAAATTTGTGTGAGTTGCCGTCTTGGAATGTTTTCAGGCATGGGCAAAAAGAACATGGTTTATCGTTTTCGGTGATTCCTTTGTAACATTTGCTCAATGGTTCTTTGAGTTCGGGAACTTGATTTTGTAGTTTTTCGTTGACTTGTAGTACGCGGAGTTTTTTGTCAACGATCATTGCGCCGTCGTTGATGGCGTTGAATATTTCGTTGAATTTGTGTTCGTTGTTCAATTTCGCCAACTCATATTCGGTTACGTCAGCAAAAATTCCGATAACGAAATCAACATCAGATTCGGTTTTGTGTGGATTTTGTGAGTTGTGTTGGATTTTATTTTGGTTCTTTATTGGTATGAGTTCGATGTTGCAGAAGTGGTTTTGAAATCGGTATGATTTTATTTCGTTTGGTTTATTGTTTAGGGCGTTTTTGATGGCGTTTATGATTTGCGGGTGGTCGTAGAATAATTTTTGGGCGTTGGTGTTTTGGGTCAAATTTTTGTTGAGAAAATTTTGAGATATATTTCCGGCGGTGTAGACGAATTCGTATTGCCTATTTAGACAGACAACAAACCGATTCGGCAATACGGCTATATTCTCAATAATTTGTGCAATTAAATCAGGTAATATCATGTTTGAAACAGTGGCAAGAAGATGTTACTGCAAATAACTTGATTTGAAAAAATAAAATCAAAACTACAGTTCGTACAAATTACATTCCGGTTATAATTATGTACATTAACCAGTTGATTACGTGTCCGTTTTTATTGCCGATACTTATAGCCAATTACAGTTAATATACGCAAATGTATTATGAATTTCGTTGACATGAAAACGTGAATGCTGCCAGTATAAATCGAGTCGGCGTTGGCAACTTTTATGCTTTAGCGACAAACGAAATTTGTAGTGCGTGTCAATTTTTGAGGGCGCAACATTCTATACAGTTCGTTAAAAATGGCAACTGCCACAAACATGTCATTCCGGTAACAAAAAAGACACCAAAACAACAAACACAAATAAACAACTCATAGATTTTTTGCGTCTACATTAAGACAGAATACCAACACATCCGAAACATTTCAAAAATAACAAAACAATAAAGCAACAAGACAAAAAACAACAAGACACCTAGTTGACTTGTCATCTTTAATAATTCGCCTACTATTGGGTTCTCTAATTATTCGAATATGATTGGCGGGAAATTTTTTACAGGAAGATAATGAAAAGT
>JAISQS010000512.1 GCA_031274045.1 Planctomycetaceae bacterium
TAAACCCAAAATTAACCATTTAGAAATTATGCCAACACAGAGTTTACTCACACTTGACGAAGTTAAACCGCTCGCTTCCAATGTTCGTCGTTTACTTGATGAACTTGACAAGATGTTTCTTGGTCGTTCCGAGTTGCATCGTATGGTTGTGATTGGTATCTTGAGTCGAGGTCATATATTGCTTGAGGGAGTACCCGGTGTGGGTAAAACTGCATTGATTAAGGGACTCGGTAATCTTTTCGGTCTTACGTTTGATCGTGTTCAATTTACGCCTGATTTGATGCCGGGCGACATTTCCGGCACCAATATTTTGCAAGAACTTGACGGAGGAAAACGCGAAATGGTTTTCCAACCCGGTCCGATTTTTACCAACATACTACTCGCCGACGAAATCAACCGCGCATCACCAAAAACGCAATCAGCCCTGCTCGAAGCAATGCAAGAAGGCGCGGTAACATTGTTCGGTCAAACAAGGCAGTTGCCAAAGCCGTTTTTTGTACTGGCATCACAAAACCCAATAGAACTCGAAGGGACATATCCTTTGCCGGAAGCGCAACTTGACCGATTCATGTTTAAACTGCACGTGGCAATACCGCCTGTTGATGTTTTGCAAAATATTATTACAAATAGGCGGCATGGTGTTCCGCCCGATCCGACCGAAGTATTTAATGCGGACTCCTTGCAAGCGTTGTTTGCTGCGCAGGAAAAGATATTCCTTCCGTCGTCTGTTGCAAATTATATTGCACGTCTTGTTGCCGCAACTCATCCCGCTGGCGGTGAATCGCCGCAGGTTGTTCGCGATTATGTAACTTTTGGCGCGTCGCCGCGAGCCGCAATTGCCATCGCCGAAGCCGCAAGAAGTGCCGCTCTGATAAGCAGCAGACCGTCGGTAGGTTTTGAGGATGTTCGGTCTGTCGTGTCGGCGGTTTTGAATCATAGATTGTTGCTTGGTTACAAGGCGAGGATGGACAAAGTCGATATTCATCACGTAATCAAAGGAATACTTGATACAGTCAAAGAAGTCGGTTTAGACTTGCCGCGTGATATTCAGGTTAACGCGTGATTGAGAGTTACGGGTTTGGAGTTGTTAAAAATTATAATTGCGCGTTGCGCGTTGAGAAAATCGGTATCTAAATAAAGATGAAAGATGTTTATGATGTGGTGGTGATAGGTTCGGGGCTGGCGGGTATGACAGCTGCGAATATACTCGGTCGGTCTGGCTATGATGTTCTGCTTCTTGAGCAACATTTTCAGCTCGGCGGTTTAGCAACAACCTTTAAGCGGCGTGATGGAATAATTTTTGACATATCTCTTCATGGATTTCCCGTTGGTATGATCAAGAGTTGCCGTCGATATTGGAATCAGTCAATTGCGGATCGTATTGTGCAGTTGCCAAAAATCCGATTCGATAATCCGCAATTTAAGCTCGAAACTACATTCGACCGCGATGACTTTACGCGGATTCTTGTTGACAAATTCGGCATTCAACGCGAATCGGTCGTAGCTTTTTTTGACAAAACACGCAGCATGTCGCATTACGACGACCAATCTTTGACAACACGCGAGTTATTCGCGGAATTTTTCCCTAATCGTCTTGATGTTGTTCGGCTTTTAATGGAGCCGATAACGTATGCCAATGGTTCTACGCTTGACGATCCGGCGTTGACGTATGGGATTGTTTTTTCTAATTTTATGTCAAAGGGCGTTTATACATTTCAAGGCGGAACGGATGTATTGATTGACATGATGGCGAGTGAGTTGACAAAGAATCAGGTTGATATTGTGAAGAGTTCGCCGGTGCGTAAGATTCTTGTCGATAACGGCAAGGTGGAGGGAGTTGTTATTCGTCCGAAAAACGGCGGAGAAATTACGGTTCGCTCAAAAGTCGTACTGTCAAACGCAAATTTGAAAGGGACAATTTTTGACATGACGGGACGTGAACATTTTAGTAAATCTTTTGTTGAGCGAGCGGAATCGGTGCGATTGAATAATTCAAGTACACAAGTTTACATCGCAATGAAACGAGGTTACGTGATAGACGAAGAACAATGCGGCGACCTTCTCTTTACATCAACCGCGCCGGAATTCGATTCGGCTAAATTGCTTGACCGAAATATCACGAGCCGCACATTTTCGTTCTACTATCCCAAAACACGTCCGAACACTGACCGTTGTTATGTTGTTTCGAGTACGAATGCGCATTACAAGGATTGGGATGATTCAGTGCCGAGTGAGGAGTACAAGAACCGTAAGATAGATTTGATCAATCAGACTGTGACTCATCTGGAGAAATTCGTGCCGGATGTTCGCCAAAATATTGACTGGACGGAAGCGGCGACACCGCGAACTTTTGCAAGGTACACGGAACATTGGGGCGGAGCAAGTTTTGGGACAAAGTACGAAGGGCTTGCAATTAGTCGTGGTTTGAATGGCGAGTTGGCGGGATTATTTCACGCGGGCAGTGTCGGCATAATCATGTCCGGCTGGCTAGGCGCCGTCAACTACGGCGTAATCGCCGCAAATGATATTGATGCCTTCTTACTAGAAAACAAAAAAACCAAAAACTAATCTTAAAGTACGAAGAGCATACCGGTGACAACATTGCCTGCATCTTTCTGATTGACGGGCAAGACTCAATGTTCAAAATCATTATCCGCCGCACCACAGTATGCCTTCTTGTTTATTTGAGACGGTCAGCTGCCAATGATCAATCTCTTCATTTGATCAATCACTTTATCGGAAGCCGAAATCAATTTGTCCGCTACGTCTAGATCAATCCAGCAGATCAATTTCACCAGCAGACAAACCAGTTGCCTTCATGATCGTTTCAATGTCCACGCCAAGATATTTTAAATTTCGGGCAGTTGCAATTGTTCCTTCTTCGCGACCTTTTCGTGTGGCATAATCTAGTTCGCTGGCGCGGTCGTAGACAGCTTGCTGTCTCATCATTTCCAGAAGACGCAAATCTTCATCCTGTATGAAAAATCTATATTTGTCATACGACGACTGCACCATCGAGTCACTATCTTTGAGCAACATTTTCATTTCAGCCTCCGTTTTCTTGTCTGAATACCAAAAAAATATCATCCAATCCCGAAGCGGTCTTGGATACAAACTAATCTGATCAATCTTTTTATCAACAAATTCCAGCGTATACAATTGAAAATCATTCGACAACACATAAGAAGGATTGCTTTTGGCAACAATGCAAAACAAGTTGAGCAAATCCGGCAACTCATCGAATATCGTATAGTTCAACATCGCAATCTCAACAACCGGCAACAGCGACCTGTAATGTTTACCTTCTGAAAGTTGAAGGCATAAAGTTTTCGCCCAGTTGTAAAGCAGCCTTTTGACGAACGAATCATACCACGACGTTTGGAACTCAATCACAAACTGGCGGTCATCGGTCGCAACCGCCTTGATATCAATAATTGACCGCTTGTCGGTAAGGAACGTTTTCGGGTTGAACGGATTTAGTACCTGCATTTCCCTGACCAACGTCTCGCCAACATAAGCAAGCAAAGCATTCACAAACGATTTCAAAATCCGTTCATTGCCCGGTGTCGCAAAAAGATAATGAGTAAACGTGTCCGATGTCGCCCGAATCGATTTCC
>JAISQS010000655.1 GCA_031274045.1 Planctomycetaceae bacterium
ATACCTCGTAAGGGTAGCGGTTGTTATTCCGCCGCCTTGACGAAAGTATTCTTCAACGTTTTTTCGTGTTGCTACTCCAACGGGTAATTTCTTCAATGCCTCTTGACATTCAGGAAGGTATTTCACAACATTACCTTTCCAAAACGGATATCCCTCGAAATTCTTTTCCGTTGTAATTGCAAGGTAGGGTTTGGAAATGGATTTGATGGTATCACTTTTTTGGTATTCTTTTTCATCAACGCGATTCCATTCAACATCAATTTTTATCAACGGCGAACTACGATGAACAAATGTTTGTTTATTCGTCTTGGTCAATCCGCTCGTTTCGCGGTAGCGTTTCAATAACGCCTCAC
This sequence comes from Planctomycetaceae bacterium, assembly GCA_031274045.1. Classification (GTDB taxonomy): domain Bacteria; phylum Planctomycetota; class Planctomycetia; order Pirellulales; family Thermoguttaceae; genus WRKP01. The sequence continues at coordinate 354 of JAISQS010000655.1, forward strand.
GCGTACTCCCTTGTTTAATCTGCTCTGTTTCGCGGATAACAAGATAAAGATCGCAGTTGAGTCTTTCTTCATTTTGCATCTTGGCAGGATATGGTTTTTTATAGGGATAATCGCCAAAATCCCGCGACTCAACATCTGCTATTGAGATTTTTTTCTGTCCGACATCTGTTGCAATGTCTGTTGCTATAGTTTTTCCTGTAAACATTGCCAATGCTCCTAAAACGGTCATAGTTACAACCAAATTTCGTAAGTTCGTTTTCATAATAATCTTTCTGTTAAATGTTTGTTAAATTGTTAAAATTTACCGTACAAAAAAGACCGCACGTCAAAAAAACAACTCTGAATAATTACATTTTCAAAGTAAACAAGCAACATATTAAACTTGTAGTTTTTTACAACGTAACAGTCTTCACCAATAATACAACTGACTATTTTTATTTTTTCTGTCGCAACTTATGTCATGTTAGGTCATCTTTTGTTTGTGTTTTTTTGAAAATTTTTGTTGTTTTTATTTTTTGTAGTAGTTCTGTGGTTGTTTTTGGGCGTTCGTTTGCGTCTTTTGCCAACATGCTTTTTAGGATGTCGCTAAATTCTTTTGTTACGTTTTTATTTTTTAACGTTACCGGTGGCGGATTTGCGGTGAGGTGTTTTCGCAATAAATCGTTCATGTTGTCGCCGGAAAATGGCGGGCGTGTTGTGAGCATCTCAAAAAACGTACAACCAAGACTATAAATATCTACACTTGGCGATGGCAATTGACCGCGAATCTGTTCGGGGGCAATATAGGTTCCGGTACCTTGTGTTTGGATTTTTTTTGTAAAAAGTTTTGCAAGCCAACTCGGTTCGCGGCGGGCAAGTGCAAAATCAATCAACTTCAACGACCGCTTTTCTACATCAAATAAAAAATTATCAGGCTTGATGTCCCGATGCGTCCAACCTTGCGAATGCAGATAGACAAGCGATTCCGCCATGTCTGAAAACAGTTGCGGCAGATACTCGCAATATTGAGCGTAACCGCGATTTATCAATGCTTTCAAATTCGGCGCAGCGAACCACTCCATCACCAAATACGGAACTTCACGTTGCCAACCGAACTCAATAATCTTGATCAATTTCGGATGTGACAACTTAACCGCAACCTCATATTCCCACTTGAGAATTTTGATTTGATCCGTCTTGAGATCAACTCTATCAACCAACGTTTTTATGCAGACAAAAAAACGGCGGCGGTCATTGTATGCTTGCCAAAGTTGGCTTGATTGTCCGGTATTGACAAGATTCAAAAGACGGTAATCGCCAAAATAATCAATTGATAAATTTCCAGACATGATTTTTCCAACTTGATTTTAAGGTTACTTGAGCTTGATATATTTTGTCTGTTTTCGCGAAATTTTCGTAACACGTGTTGTTGAATTATCGTAATAAATGAAGCCGTTCGTGTGATTATTTTCAACGTGATCATTTTCAACACGGAAATAACCGAAAGGCGGAAAGGACTGAAATTCGTGTTTGGCGTTTTCGGTATTTCCGTGTTGAAAAATAGTCAATTGAAGAATTTTTTGGTATAGATTTTATTTTTGTTGTCTTCTTACGAAGACGCGTCCGTTGAATTTTGCGATTAGGTCATTTGTATCGTTTTTGATTTCGACTTCGTAGTATGCTAATGATTTTGATTTGGCGACTTCTTTGGCTTCGCCGTAAATTTTGCCTGATGTCACCGGTTTCAAGTATGCGATATTGCATTCGATTGCGACTAACGTATCGTTGTGACCGACGTGACTTGCAACAGCCAAAGCGAAATCGGCAAGCGTAAAAATAACACCGCCTTGTGTGATGCCGACGGCGTTGTGGTGACGCGGCTCAATATCAAGAACCGTCCGCGCATAACCCGGAGACGCATCAACAATATCTATCCCGACAACCTGCGTCGCAAAATGATCTTTCTTGAAAAGTTCAAGCCATTGATTATATTTGTTATCCATAATGATTTTTTTGGTCGATTCAATACCTGTTCGATATTGAGTTGCTTACAATTGAAATTTTGATCGCGTTCGCCGGCTGCATGCTGACGAAATTCGCTGTGTGTATTAACCGCTAACCCGAATAAAAAAATGAGTACTCAAACTGTAAACGATTTGTTTGATAAGACTATTGAGGAGCGTATTGAGGAGACGCGTCGTCTTTTGTTTAAGACTGATTTTTGGTTATCGATATTATTTTTATTGGTGATTGTTTTTGGGGGGTTATTTTTAGCGATTGTGGCGGATCATTGGTTTTTTTCTGATGGTTTGAGTGTGACGGTTCGTTGTGTTATTTTCTTGGTGTTGTCTGCTGTTGTTGTTCTTTTTGTTTATCGGCGGATTGTACCTTTATTCTTATATCCGATCAATCCTGTCTATGCGGCGCAGATATTGGAGAGTGGTTCTTCGTCGATGAAGAACGCGATTGTGAATTGGATAACGCTTAAGCGGGAGCGTGTTGAGCGTGGTCGGGTTGCGGCGGACAAATTGAGTGAGCGAATGCTGGAGGGCGTGGCAAGTTCGGCGGCAGAAAATATTCGCCAAATAAACTCTGAACGAATTATTGACACGGGCGGAGTCATGTTTTACGCGGTTATACTTGGAATTATCGTTACGATAATGATACTCTACACGTTCTTCTCGCCGAAGAATCCAATGCAATCTTTTGCCCGAATTATGTTGCCGTTTGTATCGATTGAGCCGCCGAAGTCGGTGCATTTTTATGATATTGAGCCGCGTGATATGCTTGTGTTGCAGGGGGAGCGTTTGACTGTTTCGGTTCGGGTTGTGGGCAAGAGCAAAGAGCCGGTCTATCTATTTTTCTCAACTGACGACGGACGAGCTGTCAAACAAGCCGTACCAATGACACGCCTAAACGAGAACGCAAATAACAACAGAACATGGGGACGAGGCGAAGGAATCAGATACGAAACTCCGTTCCCGCCGGGTTCGCAAGGGTTCATTTGCGGAGTAGATTACTGGATACAACAAGGCGACAGCAAAAGTAACACACACAGAATAGAAGTAAGACCTGTTGCAACTCTCGAAATCGAATCATTAACGTACAAATATCCGGATTACACCGGTTTGGCGGATGAAGTTGTTACGAAAAGCGGTGATATTCGCGCGATTGGCGGAACGGAGGTTAAAGTAACGGCAAAAAGCACAATGCCGCTGACAAAAGCCGAAATTATCTACGAAAATATTACACAAAACACGTCCGACTTGAAACAAATACCAATGCGAATCAACAACGATAACGCCGCGTCTGCCGCAGCGGATATCTTGCTAAAATACAAAAAAAATAATAACAACGACGAAAATATCAGCAACTTCACAATCAGCGCAATTGATTTAGACGGATTCAAAAGCAGACGAAGCGGATCGTTCAGACAAGAAGTTTTGCAAGATATGCCGCCGGTAATCCAATGGAGTGATACGTCAACGATGTTGAAAGAAACTGCACAATTAGATCTGCTGGTAAATAGTTCAATTGAAATCGCCGTGCAAGCGGAAGACCCGGATTTTGCTCTGCGGTATCTGCGAATAAAATTCAAAGTAACAGGAAAATCGAAACAACAAATTCCAACAAAAGAACTCCTACAATCACCGGCAAACGGCACAACAGAACACAAAGGACAAATTCGCAAGTCAACAATGTTCACAACAAATCGGCTTGCAGTCGGCGATGTAGTTGAGATGTGGGGCGAAGCCGTAGATACAAAACTGCCGGAACCAAACATAACAGAAACAAGAAAAATAAACATAAGAATCATCGAACAACAAAACGAACAAAAAGAGCAAAAACAAAACGAGACAAAACCAAAAAATAACACACCCGATAAAACAAAACCAGAAAATAAAGACCCCGAAAAACAAAAAAAGGAAATCGACAAAAACGAACAGAATAAACCAAAAGATCAAAAAGGTGAACCAAGTAAATCAGACCAACAAAACGGCGACAAAACAGACTCCAAAAATCCCGCAAGCAAGGAAATTGATAAAGAAAAAAAGCAAACAGAAAACAATACCGACCAAGACGAGAATGAAAATTTAACAGACAAAAACGATACGAAAAACTCTCCAGATAACGATGATAAACAAATTGACAACAAAAACAAAAATAATAATGAAAATCAAAGCGGCAATCAAAATCAAAATCAAAATCAAAATCCAAATGGAAACAATAACGATAACGGCAATAACAATGACAAACAGCAAACAAACAACAACGAAGAGAACCCAAAGAATAACAACAGCGAATCAAAAAATAACACCACAAAAAAGCCTATTGATCCGGAGACACAAAGCGGCGACGCAATGGAAAAAATTGTCGAACAGATGAAAAAAGAAAATTGGCAACAAAAATCTGACCCCGAAAAACAAGAGCAACAAAATAAAAACAAACCGGACGAAAATAAAACACCAGACAAAAAAGGCGAACCGAATCCAAACGAGACCAAAAAAGAAAATTCAAACAACAACGAAAAAGGCGAAGGCAACAACAAACAAAACAAACAAGGAACGAGCGAAGGTAAAGGAAACGAAGCAAGCAAAAAACCGGATGACAAAAATTCAAATGATGGCGCAGGCAAAAACGACAATAAACAAAACGAACAAGGAACAAACGAAGGTAAAGGAAACGAAGCAGGCAACAAACCGGATGACAAAAATTCAAATGATGCCGCCAGCAAAAACGACAATAAACAAAACGAACAAGGAACAAGCGAAGGTAAAGGAAACGAAGCGAACAAAAAACCGGATGACAAAAAACAAAATAAAAATGGGGGAGAAAATAATGACAACCCCGAACGTAAGAAACAAAACGAAAATCAAACCAACCCATCCGATCCAAAAAACGGAAAACAAGATACAAATAAAAACAACGATATAACCAATGAAAAAGTCGACAAAACAGAAGTTGACCCAAATGATAGAACGGATCGAACTCGTGAAGATTTTAAACCGGATGCAACCGATAAAGTTCGCAGTCAAGGAAACGACGCGTCAAATCCAAAAGATACCGATTTGAAAAGACAAGATTTGGACACTCAAAAAAAATCAGAAAATAAGACCACAAAACCACCGACAAAAACTGAAGATAAATTGCCGAATGATAAATTTGACAACAAAACCGACAACAAAAAAAGTAACACCCAAGATAACGAGCAACAAAAAGGATCAGGACAAGAAAAATCAGATCAAAAAGGCTCCGATAAAAAGGGAGCAGATCAGAAAACAGATCAAAAAGGAGCAGATCAGAAGGGAGCAGGACAAAAGGGAGCAGATCAAAAAGGTGCAGGACAAAAAGGAGCAGGGCAAAAGGGAGCGGATCAGGAAGGTGCAGGACAAAAAGGCTCGGAGTCAAAAGCCGAATCGGGCGAAGGCGGCAGTTCATCTTCCGATGCTTCCGGTGACGGTCAGGATTCTTCAGACCAATCGCCCTCAAAAACCAAAAAACCAAACGATAACAGCGGTAAATCAAAAGGCAACGCAGGCGGCAGTACCGGTAACAATGGAGTTGGTGCGAGTGATGGTTCGATTGAGGCGGACGCGGCGCGGCGTGAGTTTTCGGAGCGTAATGTTAATCTTGCGCTTGATTATTTGCGGGATCAGTTGGACAAGGGGAAGCCGAATGATGAGTTGTTGCGGGAGTTAGGTTGGACGGAGAGTCAACTGCGCCAATTTTACGACAAATGGAAATCAATGTCCGAGAGTGCAAAAAAAGAAAACGCTCCGCCAAAATTAGTAGGTGAATGGAACGAGGCGTTGAAGAGTTTTAATTTGCGACCAAGCACGAAATCCCCAAAATTACGCGAAAACAAAACCAACTTAACAGACAAAACACAAAAATCACAATCCCAAAATCTAGCCCCCCCAAAACAATTGCAAAAAAAATTCCAACATTACACCGAAGGCATAGGAGAATAATTCAGCACAAATTTCTGCCCTTCAGAATTTCAGAATTATTGTCAACAGATTTTGCAGATCGTAATATATCAGTGAAATGCCTCAACGCTGTAGTAAAACAAACCTTATTTGCGACCTTATTTTTTGCGACCTTATTTTTTGCAACCTTATTTTTTACAACCTTGTTTTTTAACAAAAGCAATATTAGCAGCCGTGTAATATTCTAATTTTGCAAGCCGTAGGTTTGCATCGTTCGGTAGAAAATGATGTTCTCACTTCTTGTAATTATGAATTCGGAATTCGGAATTCGGAATTAAAGATATTACTCCTAATTCCGCATTCCGAATTACGCAAATGCCACCATTGGGCAAGTCACGGGGTTGCATTCCTACGGAATGCGAAGACACAGCTGGGACTTCCTTTTCTACCGAGCGATACATTCCTAACAGAATGTAATAACTCGAAAGCATAGAACGGATTGAAAAATATGGAACTTTCTTTTAGGCACGCAACGCAAATCCTGACAATCTGCGTTATCTGCGTGCTAAAAAAACTAATTTGTTGTGTTGGGTGGGAGTCCCCGTTGACACGGTGCAAAATTGCGTTATCATTCCGCCTCTTTTGTCCGTGTGTGCTTTGCGGTTGCTTGTTGCGGCTTTTGCAATGCTCTCGGTTTAGTGTGTTGCGTCGCGAGGGGCGGGCAAGATGCTTTGAGTTTTTTTAGATTCGGACTGACGCGGAAAGAGATCGAAAAATATTTTGAAACATAGTAACACTTGAGAAAAGTGGTAAAAAAACATGCCGACAATCAATCAATTAGTTCGTAAAAATCGCCAACAGCAGGTTTACAAAAGTAAGTCTGTCGTTTTGGACAAGTGCTCTCAAAAACGGGGCGTGTGTC